>CAYQMZ010000102.1:646-2136 GCA_964418725.1 uncultured Pirellulaceae bacterium | reverse complement strand
CCCTTCACCCAACTGTCGAATGACTCGGTAGGCGCCGATCTGTTGCCCGCCAGCCAACTCCCCAGCCGTCGCAGTGGAAAACGGATCGGATTGGAAAAGCTTATGTAGTTCCATGTATGGAAACGAAGTCTCGTCATCCTGCTCGAAGAGCTGCTCTTCATGAAGCAGCCGTTCCACTTCGCATCGAAGCTCTGCGTCGTTGCCACACGCCTCTTCCAGATACTTGGCTTGCTCTGCAGGAGCCAACGCCTGAGCCTCGTGAAAAATGTCAGAGATTCTAAAGAAACGGCCCGAGCCCATCAGTTCACACCGAGCCTCTCAAACGCGATCCCAACCAAGCTCGCGCGAAACGCAGATCCCGAACAACAGTCGATCCAGAGACCTCAAGATGTTTGGCGATATCGTCAATCGAAAGCCCACCAAAAAATCGAAGTGTGACCACTTCGCTGTGTCGCTCGCTGTGCTGCTGCAATTCACGCAACGCGTCGTCTAAGGCAACCAAGTCAAAGCTGCATTTTTGCTCGACCAGATCAATCGCATCATCCAGTGGCACGCGTCGATACTCTCCACCGCGTTTTATCCGGTTGCGCGTCCTTGCGTGGGAAACGAGCACTTGGCGCATCGCTCTCGCCATCGCGGCGAAAAAGTACTCGCGACACTTCATGCCGTCAAGCGACTCACCTTTCAACACCCGTACGGCAGCTTCGTTGACCAAAGCGGTTGGCTGAAGCGTGTGTTCAGGTCGCTCATTGTGCATCAATCCCTTGGCCAAACCGTGAAGTTCCTTATAGGCCAAGTCGAATACCGCCTGCCGAGCTAATTCGTCGCCTTCCTGAATCCTTCCCAGCAGGTGGGTAATGGAAGGCTGTTCGTCAGGGGGCATATCCGATTCCACGAACTGGGACTTAACTGATGCGATTCACGCCAGGATAAACGATCGAAAACAGGATTGTTTTCCCAAAATAAATCTTGCGGCCATCCTCACGAACTCAAACAAAGGAAATCTCCATTTTCTTTGACGCGCTTGGGATCGTTTCGGCACAGGTGGTTATGGATCGCAGTTCAATCAACAAGTGGCGATCCCACAATCCGACGAAGCAAGAGCCTTTACGCGAACATGAAGACCAAATCATCCCTATTTCTGGCGATCACCACGGCGTTCCTAGTCACTTTGTCGACCGCTGGTAAAGCACAACAAACGTCCTTCACGATTCCGCTCGGCCAACTAGTAGACGAAGCCGGCATCGGTCGATTCGAAATGGATCCGCTCTTCCTCGGCCTCGACAACATCAACGAACAGCTCAACGTGGGTACGATCGTCGGTAGCGCAAACGCGACCATCATTCCCGAAGTCAAAGATCCTATCTTCGGAAACACCATCATTCCGAAAGTCACCGGTGACACTCGAACCGGCGCTCGCGTCACCGGGCTGGTCACCGGAAGAGCCGGCTTGGAGCTCAACGCCCATTTTGATGTCGGCGGCATTGGCC
>CAYQMZ010000102.1:0-636 GCA_964418725.1 uncultured Pirellulaceae bacterium | reverse complement strand
ACTTTGAATACACGCCCACAATCAATCCACAAGCCTAATTCTATGATGGTGAGCTCGTGAACCTCAACGGTAAAAACGGATTGAATACCTCACGAACGTTCGACCATTCCAACATTCAGTTGCCCAGCGCGGGTGTCAACCTGGACGTGATCTTCGACATCCACGCCGCCGGAAGAGTCGACTACGGCGTCGCTGGCCTCGTGGACTACGACTCGAAACCCTTCAACATTCCCATCAAACAGCCGAAGAACGACGACGGCACAAACTTCACATTGATTGGTGCGCGAGTTGATCTGAACAACCAAGACACATTTGGGGAACTCACGGTTACCGGTGAGCGGATCGCGATCGATCCAGGAAACAACGGCACGCTGTACAAGCACCAGATAAAGATGGATCCAACGCCACCGCCAACGAACGGTGAGGACCCGCTCTTTCATCGAGACATTGGTGAAGTCGCCTTCGTCAAACCAGAACTGAACAACACGCTGCTGGTCGATACGACGTTGGCGAACGAGCAGATCAGCTATGCAATCGACTCCAAGATTGTTCGGCTTGGTGCCGACATTGACGGAATCGCCTCGGCACTGGCCGCCGGGAACTCGTACACTCGGTTTGAGAAAACGCTGGGGGATC
>CAYQMZ010000101.1:7932-13764 GCA_964418725.1 uncultured Pirellulaceae bacterium | reverse complement strand
GTAGCGACTACGCAAACTTCGCGGCAGCCGTAAATTCGGCGATTGCGAGTTACTCCGGTGCTGGTTCGTTCAGCTTTGCTGGCAACCAACTGACTTGGACTGCTGCCACCGACGGAGATTCAATGTCACCGTTGACAGTCAATTTGGATCTAGCCGATGACTCGATTATTGAAGGGCCGGAAGACTATGTGGTCCAGTTGACGGATGCCGGTTCAACTACCGAAGCTGCAGTCAGTTCGTCCGCCAACACGACTGTCACGACGACGATCGACGACACCGATGGCGACAGTGGATCGGTGGAAGGGCCTTCTGCCTGGTCGATTCATGGTCCATCGGTCGTGAGTGAAGGCAGTGCAGCGAACTACACCGTCGCTTTGGCCGGAACTTATCAAGCGGGCGAAAGTGTTACGGTCCAAATCGATTTGACCGATGGCAACACGGATTCGACGGACTACGCCGACTTCATGGTGGCCATCCAAACTGCCGTGGACGCAAATCCTGATGTCAGCGTCGATGGGTCCAATATCCTGACCTACACCGCGCCGATCGATGGTGCTTCGATGACTGATCTCGTCATCAGCCTAGGTATTAACTCGGACGTTCTTGCAGAACCTGCTGAGAGCTTTGATATCGCTCTGTCGAATCCAGGCAGCACGACCGGCGTTCCGGTGGCGATCGGCGTAGGGTCGGTGAACACGGAGATCAACGGCCCACCGGTGTCAGAACGTGACATCAACGCCACTCTTGTGAACGACACGGCGATTGGAAACGTGCTAACCAATGACGGCGACCCTGACGGCGAACTGTTGAGTGTTACTGCGGTAAACGGGACTCCGCTCGGCAATCCAATCGCAACGCCCAATGGCACGGTCGTGATGAATGCGGACGGCAGCTATACCTACACGCCGAATGCTAACTTCATTGGCGAAGATTCCTTCACGTATGAGGTCTGCGACGCGGCCGGTAATTGTGCCGTCGAGACGGTGACAATCGATGTGCTAAATCCGAACGACGATCCGCACAATACTTCTCCGATTGCTGGCGATGATGCGTTCGAGACCACCAGTCATGCGATTTCACCGGCGACGTTCTCCGCCAACTTGTTCGGAAACGACGTTGATCCGGATGGTGACGTGATTTTGGTGGCCGAAGCAGGCGGCGTTACGCCTGGAATGTCATTCAATACCGCGAATGGCGGAACGGTAGTCGTGAATGCCAACGGCACTTTCGATTACACACCTGCCGCTGGATTCGTCGGCGAAGACAGCTTCGAGTATACGGTTTTGGATCCGAACGGCACCGCGGACTCAGCAACGGTCACAGTCAATGTCCAACCAGACTTTGCCACTGCAGGTAACGCGATACCTGATGCGAACGACGATTTGCTAGTTACCGCGATCAACTTACCGGCGAACGGCAACGTGCTGCGGAACGACACCGATCTGGATAACGATTCTTTGACGGTTAGCAACGTGAACGGTGTCGAGATTGCTGGCTCGGGTTCGGTCACTCTGGCCAGCGGTTCGACGGTTGAAATGTTTGAGGACGGAACTTTCCACTACACGCCTGCCGATGGCGTCGTTGGACAGGAGTCAGTCACTTACACAATCGAAGATGCGAATGGCGGAACGGATGTGGCAACACTGAACTTGCTTGTCGTCGACAACTCGCCGTTGATTGAGGACGACACAGCAGTCACAACGGTCGACACGCCCACTGAAGGTAACTTGCTTACGAATGATCGGTCTGACCCGAACGATGCACTTGTCATTGGTGACGGAAGCGGTAACCCAATAGTGGGTTCGACGACGTTTACCACCGACAGCGGCGGAACTCTAGAAATTGGTTCCAGCGGCAGCTACAGGTATACCCCGCCAATCGGCTTTGTTGGCGAAGACACTATCACAATTGAAGTCTGTGACCAAAATGGAAACTGCGATCCGAATGAACTTTCGCTGACCGTTGTCGACGCAAGTATTCCTGGAAACGTCGCCCCGTTTGCACAAAACGACAACTTTGATACGTTCAGCCACCCGACCGCACCAGGCACGCTTTTCAGCAGTCTGTTCGGCAATGATAGTGATCCGAACGGCGATGTGATTGCGGTTTCATCCGCGGGAGGCGTCGAGCCGGGTATTGCCTTTGCCACGGCAAACGGCGGCACCGTGATTGTGAACGCCGATGGGACGTTCAGCTACACGCCAGCGTCTGGATACATTGGCGAAGACTCCTTCGACTACACGATCACTGACACACGTGGAGCCAATGAATCGGCCTTGGTGACGATCAACGTGCAGCCAGATTCGGATTCGACCATCAATGATCATCCGGATGCGAATGACGATACAGCGATGGCGACCAAGAACAGTTCGGCCAGCGGAAACCTGCTCGTCAATGATACGGATCCCAATGGAGACAGTTTGACTGTCCGTACCGTTACTGACGCCAACGGTAACGCTATTTCCGTTCCCGTGAACGGCAGCACCACAGTCGATACACCGAACGGTGGAAGCTTAGTAATCTCTGCTGACGGCAGCTACATCTACACGCCAATGGATGACTTCGTTGGAACTGAGTCCCTGACGTACACGGTGGATGACGGCAACGGCGGAACCGACATCGCAACACTCAGTTTGATTGCGGTTGATAACCCTCCGGTGGCTGAAGACGATCTTCTGGTGACTGAATCCGGAATGCCAGCCACCGGTAATGTTTTACTCAACGATAGTGATCCGAATCCCAACGATGAACTTTCGATCGTCGATCCGATGACAGGTATCGCAGCGACGGGTGACGTGACGATTGTTACCACTGGCGGCGGAACAGTAGTACTTAAGCTTGATGGCAGTTACGTCTACACGCCGCAAGCAGGTTTTGTTGGCGAAGACACGTTTGAGTACACAATCAACGACGAAAGAGGAAACGCCGACACCGCCGAAGTTTCGATCGAAGTTCGCGACCTGAACTCTCCGTTTGATCCGGGCGATCCCTCTACCTTCGACAACACGCGACCGATTGCAACGGATGACAACTTTGGCGTCAGCACGGACGGAACGCTGTCAAGCAACGTTCTTAGCAACGACGCCGATCCGGATGGCGATGTGCTAAAAATCGCTGATGCAAGCGGTGCCCCAGCTGTCGCCGCTCGAGCGATTACGACATCGGTCGGAGGATTGGTGACGCTGCATCCTGATGGTGCGTTCGAGTACACACCGCCGGCCGGCTTCGTTGGTGAAGACACTTTCGATTACACGGTCGTTGACCCGAGTGGAGCTGTTGATGGTGCGAAAGTAACGTTCAATGTTCGGCCGGACGACCCGCACGCCAACGATGCGCCGATCCCAGGTGACGACTTTATCGCAAGCACCAAAAACGTGTCTGCCACCGGCAACTTGCTGGAAAATGATACCGATCCAGAGAATGCTCCGTTGACGATTACTGAGGTCGCGGGCCAGGACCCGACCTCTGGTGGTGTCACGATCCTAGAGCCAACAACGGGTGTTACGGCTGGTGTTCTGAATGTCAATCCATTGACGGGCGAGGTGACGTTTACACCGGAAGATGACTACGTTGGGTCCGTTCAGATTCCATATACCGTTACCGATGCCAGTGGAGAATCCAGCACCGCGACGCTAACAATCTTCGTCGGCGATCCGCATCCGGATGTCCAAGACGACATCGACAGCACTATCATGAACACGCCAACCGTTGGCAATGTGCTGACAAACGACAAGTCGGATCCGGGCGATACGTTGACAATCGGTGACGGCAACGGGAGCCCTCTCACGGGGCCAACCACGTTTACCACCGACAACGACGGGCGCTTAGAAATCAATCCGGACGGAAGTTACACCTTTACGCCAGCTACGGACTTTGTTGGCAAAGATACCATTACGATCGAAGTCTGTGATGAAGGTGGTAACTGTGTCGAGAGCACGTTGAATCTGCAGGTTCGTGATCCGATGAACTCGACAAACAATGCTCCGATAGTACAAAACGATTTCGTCGTAGGGCAGCAAGGTCAGGCCGTTACCGGCAACGTGCTTTCGAACGACGGTGATCCAGAGGGTGATCCAATGACCATCAACACGACTCCAGTTTCGGGGCCGTCGAATGGAACGGTCACGATTCATCTTGATGGAACATTCGAGTATGCACCGGCTTCCGGGTTCATTGGCGAAGACTCATTTGAATACGAAGTCTGCGATGCGGCGGGTAACTGCAGCACGGCGACCGTTCATGTCAGCATTCTTCCGGATACGAATGGACCAGCCAACGACGCACCTCACGCAGTTGATGACTCGGGGGTTGGACAATACAACGAGCCGATCACGGGGGATTTGTTGGCGAACGACCGTGACTTCAACGGCGACGCATTAGCAGTCAACACGACTCCCGTTGTTGAACCGACCAAAGGTACGCTCGTGATTAACTCAGATGGATCCTACGAGTACACTCCGAACGCGGACTTTTTTGGCACCGACAGCTTTACCTACGAAATCTGCGATGCCGACGGCTTGTGCGATATAGCCACCGTAACACTGACGGTCTTCAACAATCCGCCAACGATTAACGATGATATCATCAGCACGCCAACGGGTGAGCCTGTCACCGGTAACGTGCTGACGAATGACTTTGACCCGAATGTTGGTGACGAACTGACAGTGTTCACGACACCCGTCGCGAATCCAACTAACGGAAACGTTGTGATCAACCCGGACGGAACGTTCGAATACACACCGAACCCGGGCTTCAATGGAGAGGATACATTCGAAGTCGAAGTGTGCGATGAAGGCGGCAATTGCTTTGTTTCGAAAGTCACTGTGGAAGTTCGAGATACAGAGCCGGAAGACTCCGAGGTACGGCCGGTAGCGAATGATGATCAGATCACGTTGCTCAGAGACACGCAGGCTTCGGTCAGCTTGACGTCCAACGACTTCGACCCACTTGGTGAGTCCATCTCGATCAATACGACGCCAGTTTCGGGCCCATCGAATGGCACGTTGATCATTCTCTCAGACGGCACCATGACCTATGTCCCGAACGCTGGCTTCGTCGGCACGGACACGTTCACCTACGAGATCGCAGACGAGTCGGGCAAGGTCGATCAAGCAGTCGTAACGTTGCACGTTGTGGCAGATCAGAACGGATCGGAGAACGACGCGCCGTTTGTTGGAACCGATTCAGTGTCAACGACGAAAGGCCAACCCACAGAAGGTAACTTGCTGAGCAACGACTTCGACCCCAATGGTGACCCTTTGACGATCAATACGACACCGATTGAAGGACCAGAGCACGGTACTTTGGTCATCAATTCGGATGGGACGTTCACCTACACACCTGCAGCAGGGTTCGAAGGCACGGATTCGTTTACCTACGAAGTGTGCGATGCCGATGGAGCTTGTAGCCAAGGTACCGCTTACATTACGACTTTCAACCAAGCACCAGTTGCCGTTGACGACGACTACGATCTTTCTGGCCTCGGGCCGTTCTCAAGCAACGCGTTGGCAAACGACAGCGATCCTGACGGGGATCCGCTCACGGGAACGCTGTTGACCGCTCCTGAGCACGGTTCTGTTAGCTGGAGCTCTGATGGGACGTTCACCTACAGACCAGGAGCCACCTTCGTCGGCCAAGACAGTTTTACTTACACTCTGACCGATGATACAGGAGCATCACGAACGGCAACCGTGACGTTCAATCTGCCGTTCGCATTCGACAGCTTCAACAACGAATCGCTGCGAAACCCATTCGATGTCGATCGGAACGACGGCGGCGATTGGAAGCGGGACACGTTGATGATTGAAAAGATTCATGCCCTGAATCCAGAAC
>CAYQMZ010000101.1:1835-7922 GCA_964418725.1 uncultured Pirellulaceae bacterium | reverse complement strand
GATGTACGCAGCGGACGGCTCGGTCATAGGCGATTCGTCAACGACAGCCTCAAGAGCAGGCAACTTCGTGATGCACTTCTTTGGAACCAATCCGACTCCCGGTTCCTATATTGTCATCGACCACGTTTACACCGAAGACGTTGCAAACAGCAAGCTGCATGGGTTCCGCTTGACCGATGATACGTATCGATCGATGCAACTTGGAGCCCAGCACCGAGCTGATCTAACGATCGGTTCGATTCTGGCTGATATGCCAAGCAACGCACTTCATCGTATGCACTTGGAGAACTTAAACCCGTTGACGCTTTTGGATTAACGAAGATGTCCGACGTTTCGTTCAATAACGCAAAAAGTGGCGACGCCGTTGCGACAAGTGGATCCACGTATCCGTCAATGCGGGATCTACAGTCGCCAAACAATCGGAGAGTTAGTTTCGCCTCAATCGTAAGTTTGTGGCTGTAGTCCCGTAAGCAACAAACCCTCCCCAATGGTATGGTGACGCAACTTGTTGGGCAGGGCGATTCTTGGCTCTTTGGCGAGCGACAGCTTTGCCTCTGTTCGTAGTAGCAAGGAGGGGCGACGAAGGCCTTGGTCGCTTGATCATCATGATTTGCGCTTGTCGAAGTGCTTCGGCAACTGGCAACCTGGCGTTAATCAAATTGTTATAGAAATGCTTCATCAGTTCGCGCGTCGAATCGTCAGGGACGGGCCAAATGCTGGACACGATTTGACGTGCCCCGGCTACTCGAAAAGCTCGGTTCAGGCTCGCCATGCCTTCCCCTTGCTCCCAAATGCCAGTTCCGGTTTCGCAGCCTGAGAGTACGACCAGTTCAACATTCGTCAGATCAAGCCGCTGTATGTCCGCAGCAGTAATGATTGACTTGGGCGTCAGAAACCCGAATAAGTTGCTCTCTTTTGCCAGTGCTAAACCGACATACTGATCGGACAAAAAATCCGCTCTCATTGATCCTGGTGTCCGATTTTTTGTTTGAAAGGACTCTGGGATGTTGCGGAAGCCATGAGTCGCCAAGTGAAGATGAGTACAGGATGGAGCGTGCTGGCGTAGTCGGCTAACCGTTGCCTTGTCTCGCACCAGCAGATTTATCTGAGCACTCTTCAGGTTAGATTCAATCAGTGATGAGATCTTTTCGACTTCGCCTTGCGTGGCTGGTAGCGGAGCCAACGTCTCCTCTGTCGTCGTGGATTCTCCAAAATCTGGGTTTCCTAGCAGGCACCAGCATTGGGGATCGGTTCGCTTTTCAGAGTAAAGCCTCGTAAGCGCGAAATCACTTGCGCTGATTTGGTACGTAAACAGATGATCTTGGACCAAGAATCGGCCTGGCGAGTTGGACGGCAGCGATCCAAATGATACGAAACCAATGATGCCGTCAGGAGAAATGACGACCTTTTTGCCTTTGTTGATGAAGGGCTTCAGCGGCTCCCATAGCGTCTGGCGAATTTTCACCCCAGCCCTTTGGGCCGCCGTCGATTCACCCTGCCCATCGTTCCATGCAATCACTTGCTGAGTTAGAGATTCCATACTGCCAAGAGCAAGGCATCGCACTGGAGCATCCGTCTCCGAGATTAATGCCAACAACTGATAGCCGTCATCCTTGCGATAGGCTACGAAGTCAACAAAGACTTCGTCTGGCGACAAAGCGGATTTTAACTTCTCGCTGTTCAGTTGGGTTCGCCAAGCCCCATCTGGGTTAGCTTTAGCATCCAGTGCGTCGATTCGTTGGATGACTTGGCCTGCTAACTTCTCCACGTGCTGACTTCTGGTCTCGTCGACTGTTCCAAGTACGACCCAATCAATACCTAGTGAGACTGCCTCGATTCTAATTGAATCGGACCAGTAATCGGGGTGACTTCTTCTACGCATGATCATTCGTGACCAATCCGTCGAAAAACCTTTGCAAGACATTACGTTGTCATAAAATGAATCGATACATGGATCTCCATGTTCCAGTTCTATGGCGAAACACTGGCAATACCAATCGAACAGCAACTGGTAGCCTAGTTTGTGCGACTTGGAAGTTTCGAAGTTTTCCCCCATCGTTGCAAAGGTTCTGAGATCTTCGAATGCTCTGTCGAACACTTCACTCGCGGCGGTGAACGACTGACTTCTAGCTGCAAGTAGGCAGCGAAGCTTGTTGATGTCCAGCTGATATGAGGGATTCTTTTTGTAGCTCGGAGGGGCATGCTTCGCGACAAGTGCAAGTGACTCTCGCGCTTTGTCGAATTCGTGATTGTTGATGTGAACTCTCGTCTGATAACACTCGACTTCCATCGTTCGCATGCTGATCGGAGCATTCGCCAAGCAGTGTCTCCTGCAGTCATTCAATATTGGTTGTGCTTCGGGCCAACGTTCAGTCTCGATTAGGTTTTCAACCAGCTTGAGTTGAATGTACACCTTGCTTGCTAAGGACGCGTTGATTCGCTCGAGTCGATTGAGGTTCCTTTGGTAGCTGGCGATCGCTTTTGCGTAGTCCCTTTGCTCTTCTTCCCGTGAACTTAACCCAACCAGGACGAACTGAAACGTAGGTGCGTCGCGTCCCCACAAGTAGTGATCAGTGGCTGCACGATCTGCGTTCTGACTTGTGTTGGCTTGAGCCTCGTGCTTACCATCTGCAACCGATTGAGATCTACCTGTTTGGGCGAATACCAGAAATGAAGCGACCAACACTGTCACCCCAAATATTTCGCGTTGGAACTGCACGTTCACCTCCATTCTGCAAGATAAATTTACGATACCCATTCATCGTGATGACCAGTGGTCTGGCCTCGTGCCTGCATGGGTAGGAAGTATAAGGGCTATGTCTACCGAAGTCCTCTTTGCTGGCGGCCCGCCGGCTGGGCGGGTGTTCGAGGATGCATCTGTGGCGGGGCGATCAGCAGATGATTCTGGTTCTCCGTCGCCGATTCCGAGAGGCTTATTCGCCTACGTTCAACCTGCGCAGCAGGTCCAACACCCTTTTGCTAAACGGCGTCAGTTTGGTGCGATTGAATTGATCTCCTAGTTTTCGAATCGCTTCGGCTTGCGTTGGGTAAGGGTGAATCGTAGAGGCGATTTTTCCTAGGCCGATACCTGCAGACATGGCGAGCGTAATTTCAGAGATCAAGTCGCCGGCGTACTCCGCGACGATCGTTGCGCCGACGATCTTGTCAGTTCCTTTCTTCGTGTGGATCTTTACGAAGCCATCGTCTTGGCCTTCGAGAATGGCCCGGTCGACTTCGGCGAGCTCTTGGACATAGGTATCGATCGGTTGCCCGGACGAAGCGGCCGCCTCGGCAGTTAGGCCAACGTGAGCCACTTCAGGCGTGGTGTAGGTTGCCCAAGGAATGATCAGGTCGCTGGCCTTCTTGCGGCCGAAGGGCCCCAGTGCGAACAAAGCGTTTTGGATCACCGCCCGAGCTTGGAAATCGGCGGCGTGCGTAAACTTGTAACGAGAGCAGATGTCGCCGGCCGCAAAGATCTTGGGATTAGAGGTTTGCATGAATTCGTTGACTTCGATGCCGCTGTCGTCGTGCTTTACGCCAACAGCACCCAGGTTCAGCGCGTCTGTGTTCGGAGCACGACCAACGGCGACCAACAGTTGATCGACTATGACTTCCATTGGGTGACCATCGCTTTTCGAGTGCCCGTCGTTTGTGCAATGCACGCGTATCGCTTCCTCCGCCGAACTGATCTCCATGTCGTCGCTGTTGAGTAGCATCTGGACTCCGTCCTTGTGAAATTGTTTCGCTACAACTTCGCCCGCGTCAGGGTCCTCACGTGGCAGCAGCCGACCACCGCGTCCGAACAGAGTGACCTCGCTGCCAAATCGAGCGAACGATTGTGCCATCTCGCAACCAATGGGGCCGTTGCCGATTACCCCAAGGCGTGCCGGCAGCTCCGTTATCGAAAACAGATTTTCGTTTGTTAGGTAAGCGACGGAGTCGAGTCCGGGAATCGGAGGAGCCGCGGCGCGAGCACCAGCGGCGACCACCGCCTTGCGGTAGGAAAGATCTGTAAAGGAGCCGTCGTTCTTCGTGACTCGAATCTGTTCGTTGTTCACGAATGAGCCTTGCCCAAAGTAGACATCAATTCCAAGATCTGCGAAACGTTTGGCTGAATCGTTGGGGCTAATTTGAGCTCGCAGTCTGCGCATTCGCTGCATCATCTTTTCGAAATCAAATTGGTCAGGACCTGCGAAGCCATTGACGTTCACACCGAAGGAACTCGAATCGCGCACGGTGGCTGCGACGCGAGCTGCGCGGATCACGCCCTTGGACGGCACGCAGCCGACATTCAGGCAATCGCCGCCCATCAATTCTCGTTCAATTAATGCCACGCGAGCGCCCAAGCCGGCCGCTCCAGCAGCAGTCACCAAGCCTGCCGTCCCCGCGCCGATAACGACCAAGTGATACGGTCTCTTGGGAGTTGGGTTGGACCAATCCAGAGGGTGAACATGTGACTGAAGACGTTGGTTGTGCTCGTCCATTGGTTGTAGCTGAACGAGTTCTTCGTTGGACATCGTTTTCCTTTCGAGTTCGCGTGGCTTTCGAATGAGCACGGTTATCGGTTGACGTCGTCACTCCCACTTTGATTACGGAAATTCGAGCAAAGGGAAGCTCTTCCCGTTTCCAATCGTCTGGGCCGGCGGCGACTTGCGAGTCTCGTGCGAAGTCCAGTGCGTCAACGGACGTGTACCAATTGGTCATTCTCAATCGAGACTGCCTCCAGTCTACGGAGACGAGGCGAAAATGGCCGGATTCCCCGTGTCGCCGCGAAGAAATTCTCTACATTGGTGGCGTTTTGATTTGGCGGTTCGGCATTGCCGCCGGACTAAATCGAGCAAAACGTCGAGATAATGGCCATTCCACAGGGGAATATCGTGGCAAGGCCTCATAGCAACAGTGACTGGAACACAACCTTGAATAACTTCTCTAGCCGACAGCCAGAGCGTCAGACTACGACCGATACGAATCCGCAGCGATTGATGCGGCTACTGAAACAAGTTGCAAAATCTCGATGGGGCGGCTGGCTGCGACCGAGTGGCTTCGCTGTCGAATCAGGGTTGAGCTGTGATTCATTGGAGGCGCGAGTCATGCTGTCGACAGTGGACGTCATTGTCGCTGGTACCACTGGTAATGAGCAGGTCGTGCTGGAGATTGCGGGACAGGAGGTACAGAGTTGGAACGAGTTGGGGGCTGGTGCGGACAGTGGCAGTTTCGTGACGCGAACGTATTCCACTTCCGATACCGTGACGGCCAGCGATGTTCGCTTGCGGTTCACCAATGACGTGTACGACCCCGCCAATAACATCGATCGCAACGTGCGCGTCGATGCCATCGTGATTGACGGTCAGCGGTTCGAAACGGAAGACACATCAGTGTTCTCTACAGGTACGTGGTTGCCCGATTCTGGGATCCAGCCGGGTAACCCAGAGAGCGAGTACTTGCATGCGAACGGCTACTTTCAGTACTCCGGAGGATCAACAGGAAACGGATCGACAATTCAAGTTCGCGCATCCGGGCAAGAAGGTGGCGAGCGGTTCAACTTGCTGATTGATGACGTGGCCGTCGCCGCATTTGCAGCTACCACGAACGACCAGACGTTTTCTTACCAGGCCAGCGGTAGTGTTAGCGCGGATCAAGTTCGTGTTGAGTTTACCAACGATTTGTGGGACCCAGCCAACAGCGTTGATCGCAATCTGAGCGTTGATTTCATCTCGATCGATGGCCAGACCTATCAGACGGAAGATGCCTCGACTTTCTCTACGGGAACGTGGACGCCCGAAGCTGGAGTGGCTCCTGGTAATCCACAAAGTGAAACGTTGCATGCGAATGGTTACTTTCAATATGCAGGTGGCGGCCCGACACCACAGCCTGGCGAAATTGGCTTTACGCTAGAGTCGATTTCGATCGATGAAAATGCCGGACAGATCAACGTGATCGTATTCCGAGCAAACGGCAGCGATGGCACGGTTACGGTCGACTACGCGACGAACGTCGGTACGGCGGACAACGGTGACTTCGATGCGATTTCGGGCACGTTGACCTTTGCAGAAGGAACGACTGGTCAGCAGTTGTCGATTCCAATTG
>CAYQMZ010000101.1:0-1825 GCA_964418725.1 uncultured Pirellulaceae bacterium | reverse complement strand
GACACCGGCCAGGCGGGCTAGCTCGTCGATGAACACGACGATGCGACGGCCGAGTCCGACGAATCTTTCACGGTTGTGCTCAGCAACGCGACAGGCGGAGCAACGCTCGGCGCGAGTACAACACAAACGGTGACCATTCTGGATAACGACGACGTCACGCAAGGTGTGATCTTCGAAGATAGCTTCGAGGGAAGTTCCGCGTGGACAACCGATCCATTCGGAACAGATACGGCGACGACCGGAATGTGGGCATCGGGTGCTCCTCAGAGCACTAGCTCAAACGGAATCACGTTGCAGTTTGATAGTGGTCACACCGGTTCGAGAGCGATGGTGACGGGGCTTGCGGCAGGCAGCTCGGCGGGCACTTATGACATCGACGGCGGCGTAACGTCGGTGCTCTCACCAACAATCAGCCTTCCGGCCGGAGCCGAGATCGAGCTGTTCTTTGAATACAACTTGGCGTACCTCGATAACGCAACCAACGAAGACTTCTTCAGTGTATCGATTGTCTCCGATGGAAACGTGACTGAAATCTACGATGATCACGCGCATCCATTTGATCAGGCAGCATCATGGCAGGAAGCGACGCTAGACGTTTCCGATTGGGCTGGAGACGATATTCAATTGCTCTTCCAAGCGGCCGACGCAGCAGACGGCAGCCTAGTTGAGGCTGCGATCGATGATGTGCGAGTTGAAGTTCTTCCCAATGCACCGGGAGTTCTTCAGGTTGCTTCCACTGGCGTCAACCTGGATGAGTCGGCCGGGTCGGCGACGATGACCATCGTTAGAAACGCCGGTCGGACAGGCGTGGTGACGGTCGATTACCAAACCGTTGCTGGTTCTGCCACGGCGGACGATTTCACATCGGTATCTGGAACGCTGACATTCGCCGCTGGTCAATCCGAGGCGACGGTCGATATCCCGATCACGGATGACGCGGAAGAAGAGCCTCTAGAATCGTTTACGCTTCAACTGCTCAACCCAGGCGGCGGCGCAGTGTTGGGCGCAGATGATTCTGGAACCGTGACGATCGTCGACAATGACAACGCCACGGCGGACTATTTGCCAGACTTGACGCCGATTGCCTCGACGTTGACCGAACGATTGTCGATCGATACCAGTGAGCAGCCAGGTCGTGAATTGCTTCGTTTCTCTACCGAGGTGGCCAATGCTGGTACCGGCCCGCTTGAGATCTGGGGCGGTTCAACATCGGGAAGTTCTCAGCAGGTCTTCCAGCGAATCTATCAAGAAGACGGCGGCTCGCGAGATATCTTGGCCGGCGAGTTTGTTTACCACCCTGGCCACGGGCACATCCACTTCGAAGGATTTGCCACCTACGATCTTCGACTGATTGACGGCAGCGGAAACATCATTGCCAGCGGTGGGAAGACTAGCTTCTGTCTCATCAACATTCGACAACCGTTTCCTGATGTTTCAGCGGAGGCGGGCGTAGTGCATGGTCGAGGCGGCACTAGCTGCGGTCAAATCCAAGGAATCAGTGCGGGCTATTCTGATGTCTATTCAGCTTCACTCGATGACCAGTGGATTGACATCACCAACGTCCAAGACGGTACGTACTGGCTAGAGATTACGGCGGACCCGGAAAACAATATCTTGGAATCCGACGAGAGTAACAATGTGTCTCGTGTTCAAGTCACAATCAGCAACGGTTCGGTATCCGCCTAGCGCATCGATGCCGATTTGGTCCAGTCGTCACTACCGACGATATTAGTGTGGCCGGCAGGGTACTTAGTGGATGTCGATGTAACGTCCCACTTCGAAATGAGAGTGGACGCTGGCTAGGGAGCAAGCTCGGCCAACAACC
>CAYQMZ010000100.1:10064-13995 GCA_964418725.1 uncultured Pirellulaceae bacterium | reverse complement strand
TGCAGACCAGCTTGCGTGTAACGTTTGCTGGCATCCGGTTGCTCCTCGCGAAGAATGCGTCCAAGCCGAAGTAGCCCCTGCGCCCCGATGGCTGCAGCAGAACTGTCGACGGGCTCAAACTCGTTGAATGGCTCCGCCGGCCGCGACAAGTAGTCTCCCATTTTCGCGAGCCCCGGAGCGCCAGTATCCCAATAAGGAATACCGTCGGTCGGCGTATGCTCGATGTAGAAATCGCACGCGGCCATCGCAGCTTCCACCATCATCTCTCGACAGTCCTCGCGTCCGCCAACCTCGTCCAACTCTTCATCAGACAGCGTCTCAAGAAACTCGATCTGTTCCGGGTAGCCCAACATGATCCACGACAAACCACGCGTCCACGTAGAAAACGGCGAGTAGCCTTGCTGCGTGCTTGGGCAACGATAGCGGCCGTCGTTGGGATTGAAGATGCTCTCGTGCGCCACGCGCCCACGGATGTCGTATTGATCACGCCCGTCACCGTAGTAGACGCTGTACTTGGCAGTCATCGAAGCGTGCTCCATCAACCGCTCGAGCAAACTGATGGGCTCGTCATTTTCGTCCATCAACACGTGGCCCAGTCGATGAGCGACGGCCAGAGAGCGCAGTGACCGGATCGTATCGCAGAACAAGGAATGCGGACCGTTGAACGAGAAGATGAAGCCCTCCTCATCATGCGTCTCAGTCCAGCGATAGGCTTGGACGGCACCACTGACCTTCAGTGCGGTTTCGTACAAATCTAGCGATCGCTGATCCGAATCCAGTTGGCCTTCGTGCCAAAGTCGACGTAGATTTCCATAGGTGCTGATGTTGTTGAAACCATGATCGTGCACGCCAAAACCAGTCAGGTGGGTCGGCATTTGCTTGATCGTATTGGTTCTTCCGAACTCCAGTAGTTTTTCATCCTTTGTGGCGTCAAAGCACAACAGTGCCAACCCAAACTGAAAACCTTGAGTCCACTCTGTCCAACCTTGCGGCACATATTTGCCGCCGACCGTAAATACCGGCGTAAGTGTCTGACGCGATGACGCGTCGGATGAAACTTGGAGTGCAGGGGATTTACCTACTTTGTCGATACTGTGGGAAGCCGCTTTAAATAGCTGTTCAAGAGGCTGGGAAAAGTCAGCGAATTCATAATTCGCATCATCAAAAATCATCCTAGGACTCCGATTTGGGCCGCTGAGGGGCCATCTGCAGTAGACGAAACAGCGCAAAGTATAGAGAATGTAGTTAGAGAGAGGGATTGGCGGTCTCTTCTCTAGAAAAATGCATCAAGTGTCACTGGGGGTAGAATGATGACTTGGGCAACGCAATTGCTTGTGATGTATGCCGTCGTTGGATTGGCGGTCTCATGCATTACGTTACGGATCTTTCCGCCGATGGAAGGTTTTCAACCGTCTCTGGGAGTCCGCGCTAGCGCGGGACTCTGCTTTGCCATTTTGTGGCCGTTTCTTGTGCTGCTGGCGTTGTGGTATTTAGCCGTTGGGTACCTAGGTCGTACTCGACAGCAAAAGCCACTTGCTGAAAGTCACGCTTCGATCGAGCTGGCTTCCCACGCACACATGACCGTGCCATCAAAACCTAGGTAGGGTTAGAGTAGGATCCAAACGAGTTCGAAAAAACGCTCGTCCTGCGTGCAGGGTGAGCGTTTTTTCTTTCGACTCTCTAGCTACACGTTGGCGCTGCTAAGTCTTATCACCAACCGCCGCGAATTAGCGCTACTTCGCATTCAGGCGTGCGAACTCCGCGACAGTCGGAAGCTCTTCCAACTCGGACTCTTTGATCGACAAGTAGACGGCTCGATTCCACAAGTGCGGACAGAATAAATGCACCGTGCCGTCATCGATCACGGCGTCGAGGTAGGAGATGTTGTGGTTGAACCAGCCATTCTTTTCTGGGTTCGGTCGCGTTGCATTCGCGAAGAGGAACTTCGGCTCTGACCACGATCGACCTTTGTCTCGAGACAGTGAAACCCAGACTTCCGCGCGATCCTTCATACCATCCATCGTGCCGTTTAACCCGACGTACTGCGTGTTCATATGGCGATTGTGATGGAACGACACTAGTGTCTCGCCATCACTCAGGTGAAACACCATCGGCGGCGCATCAGGATGCACCATCTTGGATGGAGTGGGATCGGTCCATGTCTTGCCGTGGTCCATACTGCGAGACTCCCAAAGCCTGCCCGTCGGCGTGCGTCCTAAAAAGTAGACCTCGCCATCCCCAACGTGAATCGGTCGACCTTCATCCATCCGACCAAACTTAGGCGCAAACCACCCGTTGGGTCGCTTACCGGGCAGCAACGTCCACGTTTTGCCTCGATCCTCGCTACGCAATAGAAACTGTCGTGTTGTAAGCGGCTTAGTCGACCAGTCCGCGGCATGCGACCCGAGAATCCAAGTCCCATTCGACGTTTCGCACATCCGAGTGACCGACATTCCCAGAAACTCGGGATCGTTCTGAGGCCGAATCAATTGCACCTTGCTCCAGGTGTGTCCATCGTCGTCGGACCACCGAAACCCTATGGGCGTGTTCTCACGCTGCCCTCGCTCGCGTGTGTACTCCGACGGAATCGGCTGCGTTCCGAAAGCGTAAATTCGCGTCGTCCCTTTCGGAATCAATGGGATGAGGCCGTGCTGGCTATAGTCAATATCGAATGCAACTTTTGGCCCGTGCCAAGTCTTGCCGTTGTCCGATGAACGATAGGAAAGGAAGTCGTTCGCTTTTCCAGCTTTCGCCGCGTAGTGATCACCCTCAGGAAACATCAGCAGCAAATCGCCTTTCGGCGTTCGAACCCCTCGCGTTTCAAACAAACCTCTTACACCCGATTTCGCAGAATGAATAACTTGGCCTCGCATCGAATCGCTGAGCAATAGCCCAAGTTCCCTGTCAAAGCGAAAACCGGCCGGAGGGTTAAGCCGTGCTACTGTCGTTGCAGGTTGAATCCCGACGGTTACAGAATCAACCAACTCGATCGACGGTGAACTCTGCTGGGCAAGAACACCCCCCAATAGACTCAGCAGCAGAAAAAGTGCGAAACAGCGAATACGCATGGTCAGGCCTCTCTTGAACTCTCCCGAAATCAGATGGATATCGTAAGAGAGTGACGACCGTAATGCGACTACGCTCGATAGACCTGCTGCTCGGTAACGACGAAATCCATCCGGATGTCGTGATCTTCCACCGGCAATTCAGAGAACACCTGACACTCGTAACACAGACCGATCAGCGAGCATGTTGATTGCACGCTCTTCAACAGCCGATCATAGTAACCCTGCCCGTTCCCCAGTCGTCGGCCATCTGGTGAGAAGCCAACACCAGGCGCGATCACGACATCCAGTTTCGCCGGCTCAATTGCCCGATCGCTGTCGTGCCACCGATCCCGTGGCGGCTCTAAGATTTTCCATTTGCCAACGACCAGCTCGCTGAGACGCTCCAGTTGCCAAAGGCCAAGATGCGGCTGGCCTTCGTGCGTCGTACAGTAAGGAACACAGATAGTTCGTGGCGAGTCCAGCTCAGCGGGTAAACACCATTGCGTCTGAAGCTCTGTACGGCAGTCGACGTACCACAGGACGGTTTCCGCCTCGTGGTATTGAGGCAAGCCAAGTAGTCGCTCGATCGCTTGTTGGCTGGCGACTTTCGGTTCAAGCTGGCCGCGTCGGGCTGCATATGCACGCTGCCGCAGCTCAGCTTTTCTGCGAATCACGTCAGGTGATTCATCCATCACCTGGTCGACGCGATGAATTGCTGATCGGCCTTGCTCAGTTGCTGTTCTGGCAATCGCACCAATTTGTCATCGAGCAATCGAATCCAGACCTTTCCATCCTTCGCAGCCACCAGCGTTCCGTTGACAAAGTATTTTCCAGTCGCATCAACCCATCGTCGCGCGCCTTCGGGAAGTTTGGTCGCCTTGTAT
>CAYQMZ010000100.1:7290-10016 GCA_964418725.1 uncultured Pirellulaceae bacterium | reverse complement strand
CCCGACGTGTAGCTGCCGGCTCGGGCTGAATTGAGAATACCGGTCGCCGGCGGGCGAGCAGGTGGCCGACGGTAAGAGCTAGTAGGGTTACGTCGCGAAGAACCAGCAGACGGCGCGACACGTGGTGCTGATCGCGAGCTACTGCCACGGTAACCGCCGCCTCGACTAGACGACTGCGCGAAGGCACGATCGGCCCCCATCGCAACACAAACCATCACCATTCCTGCCAGAAGTGCATTTCGCATCATTTCACTGTCTCCGAGATGAAACCGCCGACACCAGGATCTTAAACGAAATTCCATCGGCTGTGGTCAGCAGTTCGTGCACTGCTTAGACGCAACACAGAGCGGCGCCTTACAGGTTTGATGTCATTTGTCGGCCCCGGTCCCCAGAAAGCTGCGTGATGGTTAATTGGCTTACGGATTTGTAAAGCCTTAACGACTTCGCTGGTATTGCCTGTTTTAACGGATTCAGCCGAACTCCTTGGCAGCATGCAGCGAATCGGCCGCGCGCGATGCCGTAGCACTCGGCAGCCTGAGCTAGGGTTCCAATGGTTTCCTATCGCTGAACTGGCATCGATACGAGAGCCAAATCATCTTTGGATACGCGACGAATGGCTACTTGGCTGCCGATCATTCTTGGACTTGCGCCTTTCCTAGCGATAGGTCTGGCGCTGGGCACCTACGCCGCTCGGCGTTTGGCGTTACTCGATAATCGCTGCCAAATTGAATTCGCGAAACTCGAACGAGAACTGCGCAAGCGTCATCGAGCTGTGGAGGAACTTTCCGACGCAGCCGAGTCCACACTTGGCTCCAGTAACGAATCACTGGACGACGTTAACGCGGCGAGAAGACAGTCCGAGCTAGTTCTAGCGAGACTGTTAGCCGATACGACGAGCCCTGAAGCGTTGCGGGCGATAGGATCAACAGAGCGGTCATTGCTGAGTGCCTTGACGAGTTTCGATCCTACGCTCGATGAGTTCCCATCGTTGGCCGAAGACACGCTGATCGTTGCGGTTCGCAGCGACATCAAAGCATCAGAGCATCGCATTCGATGCCTATGCATGAACTTCAACGACGCCGTCATGATATTCAACGCGTTCCGTGGTTGCGTACCCGGTCGCCTCTTCTCTTAGATGCTCGGCTACGCAAGCGATCGAGGCCAGCTAGATCTAACCATCGAGCATTCGAACCAAACGCAGCACTCTCTGGCCAGTCACGGCTAGTTTGTTGCCGCTCAGTTAACAGACGACGGTTCGTTGACGTCAATTCGAGCAGACATGCCCGATGACGATCAACCAATTTCAATTGCCATCTTTCTAGTTCACAAAGCTTCGTCGTTGTCCGCGCGGCGCGAGAGAAAACACATGCAGCTTCTTGGTGTTATTGTGTTCACACCTCAGATTCAAGCGCAACGAAATTCGCGACGATAAGCGAGTTACCAAGCGTGAATGCGCGTGCTGTTGCCAGACGCTTGCGGTCGAATTGGATCTGTGGAGTTGAACATGAAGTCGTCAACAATCTGTCTAGCTCTCTTGATTGCCGTTTTCGGTTCGTCGGTCTTTGGTGGAATGATCACTGTTGATTGGACGTCCGCCGGTTCGCGGTCTGCAATCGGAACGCTCGATGGAACGACGCTGGCGGTTGCCACTTCGCAGGACGCCGAATTCACTCTTGCCTTTCAACCATTCGACGAAGCAAATTGGCAGACGGATGCTCCGTTGGCGCAGAACACAGAACTGCTGGGCGTAGCCAACGCCAATACAGGTGATTCGCACACCTTCGTATTTACCGAGCCCCAGCACAACTTGATGATGTACATCGAGAACTTCGATTCCAGTTCGGAAGCGGCGATCACGGTCGAAGGAATGGATCTTGGAGGCGTCGAATTGTACGCAGGCAGCCCTAGCATCTCGCTGGAGGCCATGGGCATGTCGACTGCAACCCTGAGAACTGCCAATGAAACGTCGGACGGCGAAGGCGACGCAATCTTAATGTTTATGGGTGCTGTGCGGTCAGTATCGCTGGACTATCTGTCAGGCAACGGTGCCAATGGCGTCTTCTATACGCTGGCGGTTCCAGAGCCCACGGCTTCGAAGCTAGGTCTACTCGGACTAGCCGTTGCACTCGCGTTCCGCCGTCGACGCGGAGACTAGCTGGCTAGCCCAGTCGCGTAGAGCGATTCGCATGAAGCATTCGAACCACCTCAGGCGCAAGGTTACTGCCACGAGGCAATCTGGCTCACTGGCTTTCGCGAAATATCGGGAACGGTGACGTCCGTCGCAGGGTAACCAACGACCATCAACAGGAACGGTCGCTCGTTGGTTGGTCGGCGCAGAATTCGCCCGAGAAAATCCATGGGGCATGGCGTGTGCGTGAGGGTTGCCAGTCCTGCATTGGTCAACGCCGCGATCACCAACCCGGTAGCAATCCCGACTGACTCTTGCACATAGTAGTGCTTGTGGCGGTCGCCCACCGCGTCCAATCCGTAGGACTCTGCAAAGATTGCGATCAGCCAAGGCGCCGACTCCAAGAATGGCTTCTCTGCATTGGTCCCAAACGGTTTTAGTGCCGCCAGCCATTCGTCTGATGCACGTCGTTCGTAGAACTCACGTTCTTCCTTTTCCGCAGCCTCGCGAATCGTCTTTTTCAAGTTGGCATCTGACACACACACGAAATGCCAAGGTTGCTGGTTGGCGCCGCTCGGCGCTGTGCCGGCAGTTCTGA
>CAYQMZ010000100.1:0-7280 GCA_964418725.1 uncultured Pirellulaceae bacterium | reverse complement strand
GCTAGGGGCTGTCCCTGCCGTCGCGATACAACGTTCGATCACCTGCCGCGGAACCTCTCGGGACGAGAACTCCCGGACACTTCGGCGACGTGCCATCGTTTGCTGAAATGACTCACTACGAGCCAACATGTCCGCGTGAGTGAACTCGACATACTCGGAATAGGGTCGATGGGCAGACATAGACGTCCGGTGGATTGAGCGGTCAGGAATTCGTCTATCTCATCGTACCGGCATACCGCCCACCACAAAAGTTTGCCGTGGGCGCGCGAAAAAGGGCCGCAGAAAACTGCGACCCTAATCCGAGAAGCTTATTGCTAATTCAATTAGCGACTTACTTGTTACGCTTGCGACGTAGACCTGCGAGAGCAAGTAGTCCGAAGCCAGCCAAAGCCATCGACGATGGTTCTGGAACTGCGAACAACAGGTGGTCGTCAGCTAGAGCGATGTACATGTTGTTACCGCCACCCTCGTGAGCACCAAGTTGGTAAGTGCCAGCGGGTGCGATAGCCGCGAACAACGTGAAGTATTGGTTTGCTTCACCGTTGTTGTTCTCGTCAACACCGATGATTTCATTGGTGTTAATGAAAGGAGATGGAAGTCCCGTGAAACCCAGATCGCTCATCCAGCTGTACTGTGTCTGCTGAACGGTCGTGCCGCCGCCATTGTCGAATTGTCGGTTGTCGATACCGACATACAAGACAGACAGACGGCTGAGAGTTACGGAGTGAACGACGTCTGGACTGCCCTTGTCGCTGTTACTCAACTGGATCACTTCTGCAATCTCACTTGGTTGAGTCGCATTGTCTTCCATCAGCTCGGATGGAATGTCGATCAAGGTGTGCGTTCGGTCGTTGCGCAGAAGATTCGTATCGTTCAGCACGACGAAATCCAGATTAGGATCTCCTGCCGCGCCGAAACTGTCATTACCGCCAGACTTGGTGACGGAGCTGATGAATCCTGCGTTGAGTGTTGATGCCATGGCGAACGCCGCCAGGCATGCCGCAATTGCGTACTTTTTCATTGTGCTGCTCTCGGTTGTGTTGAGTAGCTTTCGAGCGAACCAACGAGAGAAACGACCAGCCGTCGCAATTTACAAGACAATGTGAGTGCTGCCGAAAAATTTCGGCACCGGAACGTCACCAATTAGGTGATGATCACTGGATAGCTGTTCGAACTATTCGCAGGTCCGGGTCAGTAGCGTTACTCACAAAGATTTTGCTGGGGCTGTACCCAGCTGAATCACTAACATCCTTTTTCCAACTTCTCGCCCTGTTTCCAGGCCGAGTTTCTTTCCACTCGCCTAAATTAATCTACGCCAAAGTGATTGCCATACCTAAAATCCATAAAATCGGTAAAGCGCAAGTCGGCTCACACTAGGCACTGAAACGTAACGTCAACGATCGCTTCCGTTTCGTTTCGAACTCTTAGCGAGTGTCGATCAAAAAACGAATAAAAGTCTTCTGCAGTCTACTTTCGTTGACTTGGTCGCGGGTAACTGTCTAGCACTCGCTTCAGCTTTGCGACCGTATCCGGCAGACGATCCGCCAGGTTCTCACGCTCCAACGGATCGGTCTCGTAGTCATACAGTTCGTACTCAACTGTCGCATCTTGCTTTTTCTTCAGCGACTTCCATTTGACCAGTCGATATCGCTCGGTGCGAATCGCTCTTCCAAGCTTCGCTTTCGGATATGCGTGATAAGCATGATCGCGAACTCGAAGTGACGGATCCTTCAATACAGGCACCAAGCTCACTCCATCCATCGATTGTGGCCCCTTCGCGGCGGGCAACCCGGCAAGTTCGACCAACGTCGGGTAGATGTCGACGCTTTCCGCTGGTTGTCGAGTTGCCGAATTGGGAATCGTCACACCCGGCACGGCGAACATGATTGGAATGCGGTTCGCTTGCTCATAGTTCGTGTGTTTCGTCCAGATCCCAAGATCCCCGAGATGGAAGCCGTGATCTCCCCACAGGACTACAATCGTCTCATCTTCCAGCCCCAAGCTATTCAGTTCACGGAGCACCTTACCGATCTGCGCGTCTACATAGGCGACGCTGGCGTAGTACCCATGAATCAACTTGCGTTTCAGTGATGCGTCGATCTCCTTATCATCGCCGCGCTGCGGAACGGGCGAGTAATTGGAGATCTCCCCAAAGCGTTTTCCTGCAACCCTCGGTGCGTCTTTGGGCAATTCCTCGAACTGCGGCATGGGGAGTTCACTTGGATCGAATAAATCCCAATAACGTTTAGGGGCGCTGAACGGCAAATGAGGCCTCGCAAAACCGGCCGCAATAAAGAAAGGCGTCCCCGTATCGCGACGTCGCTGTTTGGCCGCCTTCAATCGGCGGATCGTTTCGTCGGCAACGCGGCCATCGGCATAGTCTTCGTCGTTTGCGACTGGAGATTCAAACGCAGCACCTCTTGGCAACGAGCGAATCTGCCCGAGTTTCTGATTCGTGAAGTACGCCTCCTCACGAGTCAATTTGCCGCCATCTGTGCTTTGGGGGTCTAGGTATTCAATAACCTTGTCATGAAAGTGACGAACCGAAAACGATGCGGGGTCTCCCGTATTTCCGTGTCCGATATGAAACACCTTGCCAAGTGACTCGGTTCGATAGCCATGGGTAGCAAAGTATTGCGGCATCGTCACCGCGTTGGGAATTACTTTCCGCAGTTGGCTACCAAGGCCATAAAGGCCCGTTGATGTCGAATGCGAACCGAGCATCAGCGTAAATCGTGAAGGCGCACAAACAGCTTGGTTACAGTACGCCAATTCGAATCGCATTCCGCGTCGTGCCAAAGCGTCTAGATTTGGCGTTTTGGCGTGCTGATCGCCGTACGCTCCGATGGCAGGCTTTAAATCATCAACCAATATCAAGAGAACGTTCGGTTGTTCTCCGCCGTTCACGCTGCACGCTGCTACAAGCGACAGGATTTGCACAAAGACCAACGCCACAAAGGTACGCGTTCCTGGGACTGATGCGTACACGCCTTGTGTGTACTGGTTATGTGCTCCTGAAACTGGCAATGCATTAGTCTTCGACATGACGACACCTCACTTGAAATATGTGATCGTATTCTAAACCACAATCGTCGACGTACTGTGCGGTATGGAGCGCACTCTCGCAATTGCAATGTGTTATCCGCAAACCGAAAGCTGTTGCCTAGCTTCTCACCACTGCATTGACGAATCTGTCGTCTTCCTTGGAATTTGTGTCGCGTTAGTGTGATTGCCATCGTGTAACTAATAGCTACGCTACGTCTCGAATTTCAAAGCTGCCACTGTTCCCAGGCAATACATCAGTGGACTTGTGTAAGTGATGCACGGTGGATCTGTGTTCATAGGATTCACTGATCGAAGTTGAAGGAACACATGAGAAACGGTCACCAAGAAATCCAACGTCCCGCTCCCGAAGCCTTAGAAAAGCGGGAGATGCTAACTTCCCTGCCCGCCAATTTCGCAGAATTCCAAGTCACGGATCGCCTAAGTTCCGCTCCCGTTACGCTACTGCAGGCGCCCGACGACCGTCTGTTCATCAGCACGGATGACAACGACAGCAAGGGAGAGATCTTCGTAGTCAAGAATGGCCGAATCTTGGCTCGGCCCGCCGTCGAGCTGAATATTCAAAGCCAAGGCGAACACGGCATGATCGGGATGGTGTTGGACCCGAACTTTGCCAACAACAACTATCTGTATTTGATGTACACCACATCCCAAGGTGGGCTGCACAATCGCGTGAGCCGCTTCACGTTTAATGGTGATGTGATTAATCCAAACTCAGAGCGGATTCTCTTAGACTTAGACGGGCTCGATGACGGGACGGTCCATAACGGAGGCGGAATGGCCTTCGGCAAGGACGGTAAGCTCTATATCGGCGTCGGCGATAACAAGGTTGCGGAGAACGCTGAGCGTCTAACAACGGTCCTGGGGAAGATCCTACGCATCAATCCAGACGGATCAATTCCCACCGACAACCCGTTCTACAACCGGACATCGGGGATCAACCGAGCCATTTACGCGACGGGCGTTCGTAATCCGTTCACTATGGCCGCCGATCCCGATTCTAATCGGATCTACTTCAACGACGTGGGGCCTGCTTCGTTTGAAGAGATCAACGAGATAAAGCGTGGGGCAGACTACGGATGGCCGAGCCAAGGGGCTGGACCAGGCAGTGATAACGGGTTCGAGGACCCCGTGCATGCCTACCGCCACAGCGGCAATCCCGGCGGCTGTGCCATCACGGGAGGACGATTCAACCGCTCCGACAATCCTCAATTCCCTGCGGCCTACAACAATAAGTATTACTTCACGGACTACTGCGGCGGTTGGATCTACACCTACGACCCTCAGTCCGGCGACGTCCGGGAGTTCGCAACGGATTTGAACGTGCGGCCGGTCTCACCCTACATCGCTGACGATGGCTCGATCTTTTACTTGTCACGTGAAGAACGGGCTGTCTTCAAAATCGAGTACCTAGCGTCGAGCAATCTGCAGATTTCTCAACAACCCCGAGACACTCAAGTCGCGTTGGGGCAGACGGCCACTTTCTCGGTCCGAGCAGTTCCCGACAACGACGACGGTCTGAGTTATCAATGGCAACGACAACCGCGGGGCGGATCGTTTTCCAACATTGGCGGAGCCAACGATCGTGTCTTAACGATCAACAACACACGCAACAGCGATGACGGTGCGCGCTACCGGGTCGTTGTCTCCGATGGTCCGGATTCCGTACGAAGCCAGCCTGCTGCGCTGGAAGTCACCGACGGCAGCCCGCCCAATGCCACGATCAATCGGCCCAGCACCAGTGAAACGTATGTGGCGGGAGACACGATCAATTTCGGAGGATTCGCGACGGACCCGGACCAATCAGGCAACCTGCCCGCATCCAGCCTCAGCTGGGAAGTCACCTTCCAACACGATGACCACGACCACCCAGTGCTCGGCCCGTTGACGGGCGTTACGGGTGGCTCGTTCGAAGTACCACGCAGCGGCGAAACTTCAGCCAACACGTGGTTCCGCATCCACCTTACCGCGACGGACAACACTGGGCTCGAAAGCTACACATTCCACGATATCTTCCCGCGCAAGTCGACGTTCACACTAGACTCCAACGTCAACGGCATTGAATTACTGCTGGACGGTACTCCCGTCGACACTCCTACTGACACGCTTGGCGTCATCGGAATCCGTCGAAGCATCGGGGCGGCGTCGCCACAGGTCATCAATGGCCGCGAGTATGAGTTTGTTGAGTGGGTGCACGGCGGAAACCAATCTCAAACGATCACGACGCCAGCAGCCGACCGCACGTACACAGCAATCTTCGCGACAACCGATGGTGGCGGGGATGGCACTGGGGGAGGCGACAACGGTGGCGGAGGCGGCTCCGACAATGGCGGAGACGGAGGCACTGATAACGGAGGTGGCAACACCGATGGCAACGGTCTGGTAGCGCACTTCAAGTTTGACGAAGGCAGCGGCATCGCACGGGACGCGACTAGCGGCGGTGTTTCAGACACGGCACTACTACGAGATGGTGCCGTCTGGAGCAACGATGGCTATTCAAACGCCGCTGTTCGCTTCAACGGCGACGAAGCTCACCTTTCGGTCCCAGGTTCGACAGACATCAATGATCGCGATGCGCGGCAACTAACGGTCGGCTTTTGGTTTAAAGCGGACAACGTGAACCAAGCCGAGAAACAGCTTCTATACAAGCAACAGAATTCCAAGCGGGGCCTGAATTCCTACATTGAAAACGGCCGCTTGTACGTAGGCGGATGGAACGACCGTGCAAACTGGAGCGGCACGTTCCTCAGCACGGACCAAATAAGCTCGGGCACTTGGCATCATGTGACAATCGTTCTTGATGCCGGCGCGGGCGTCACGCCCAATGCGTTCCGCGGCTACATCGACGGAGTTCCATTCGGCAGTGGTGTGGGTGCAGAGATCGCCGCCCAGCGAGGTTCGACATCTTTCGGTGCACGAGACGGATCAACACGTTTTCACTCGGGCAATTCAGGTGCAGAACGCCTAGGGTTCGCTGGTTTGATCGATGAGTTCGTCTATTACCAGCGTCCTCTCGCACCAGCCGAAGTCCAAACGCTCGCTTCAAATTCAGATGGCGGATCGGGTGGCGGTGGAGATACTGGTGGAGGCAACACCGGCGGCGGCGATACAGGAGGCGGCGATACAGGAGGTGGTGATACAGGAGGTGGTGATACAGGAGGCGGAAACACTGGTGGAGGCAACACCGGAGGAGATGACGCCGGCGGCGGGGATACAGGCGGAGGTAACACGGGCGGTGGAGGAAACGCCGGGCACGACCACGGTTCTCACAATCACGACGTGGCAATCGACGGAGTGATAACTCGGTTTCAGTTCGAGGAAGGTACTGGAACAACCGTATCCGACTCGGCAACTAGCGGAACTCCAGACACAAGCCTGCTCGTCAACGGTGCCCAGTGGTCCAACGATGGCGTGATCGGTGGATCTATTCGGCTGGATGGAGTCGACGACTACCTCTCTGTTCCAGACTCCACTGACTTCAACAGCCGTGACGTCCAAGAGACGACCGTCGCTTTCTGGTTTCGCCCAGAGGACCTCAGTCGGAGCGGGAAACAATTACTGTACAAGCAGAATGGGCATACCCGCGGGCTGAATATTTACCTCGAAGGTGGGCAACTGTTTGTCGGCGGCTGGAACGACGAACTGAACTGGCCTGGGACATTCTTGAACACCACGAGTGCTCTGCAGCCCAACGTGTGGCACCATGTCGCGCTTGTTATTGAAGCTTCGGAGTCGGTAACGCCAAACGGCATCCGCGGCTACTTGAATGGAACGGAATTCGATCGAGGTTCCGCCACGCAGGTCAATCGACATCTAGGAAACATTTCGTTCGGTCGAATCGATCAAGCCACACGCTTCCATGATACGCTTCGTTCTAGTTTTGGCGTGGATAAGGGTGCACCATTCGCAGGCTGGCTGGACGACGTGCGTGTCTTTGACCGAGCTCTCTCTAGCAACGAGATCAGCGATCTAGCGAACGGCGATGACCAGGGCCATTCAGGCGGCGGCTCGCACGGCAACAACCTATATGAAGAAGCCGATGCCCCAGTGCCGGGTGTCTCGATTGAGCTGGAGCCTACGGGAACCATCGGCTTGTTCGATCTTTCCGTCGAACTGACGAACTTCACAATCAACGAGAACAACGTCGATGGTCCCTCTGCCCCCAACGAAGGACACATGCACCTGTTGATTGACGGCGTCAAGGTTGGGCGTTTCTT
>CAYQMZ010000099.1:0-13996 GCA_964418725.1 uncultured Pirellulaceae bacterium | reverse complement strand
GTCGAATAGAAGGCCGCGACAATGGCCGTTGTCCAAGCCCAAAGATTTCGTTCTCGAACGGAAGAGAATACTGACGTTGGGTTGTTGGAGCCGCGCGGTCTTTCCACCTGGTCTGTCATTGTGCACTGCCGAAAGTGTTGACGATGGCTAATGACTTCGGCTACCAGCCGTCTTTCCGCGTTGTCGTTTGCGCGTTGTTGTTTGCAAAACGAGCAGTCGATGAGTTCTTACCCGCCGTAGTGGATTTCGCCAGAAATCCCTCGGAACACGGGAACTCTGGCGAGTTCCACTACGGTTTACCCGGCACTGCCACACACCTAAGTCTACTCCGCTGGCTCGTAACCTTCCCAAAGCCACTCCAACGCTCCAGGCAGGGTTTGTTTGGTTACGCGATAGTCGATGTGTCGAGCGTCTTTCGCAAAAACGTAACGGTACTCGTATCCCTTCTTCTTCAGTACCTCCGCCATGCGTTCATTGGCCATCACCCAGTTGTGCAACGATGCTTCGTCCAAACGATAGCCATTGTCAAACTCACTGACGTGTATCCATATCCGCAGTGGCTTTCGGTCGGCGTCAGCGATCAGCCGTTTGTGGTATTCCCAGGCACCGTCCGGAGTCGATTCATTTTCCGGCCATTGTTGGTCGACGAACGTGCCGGAATAGCACAGTACGCGTCGGAAAAGATCCGGTCGAAACCAAGCCATCGAGAACGCGGCTGCTCCACCAGAACTGCCGCCCATCGTTGCTCGACCGTTCGGATCATCGGTGAACGTGACGCCATAGTCGCGAGAGATCTTAGGCAGAACTTCCGACTGCACAAACTTGGCGTACGTCCCATCGACCGTATCGTACTCCAGACCGCGTTGACTACCTTTCGAGTCTCCTCCGCCGCTGTCGATCATGATCGCAACTAGTGGTGGGATCCGTTTGTCGTGAATCATGTTGTCCAGCACTCGGGTCATGCCGGTGTACCAGTTTCCATCCTGAGCAATGATGAATGGTGCTTTCGTGCCTTTGCTGTAACCGTGCGGAACATAAACGACGACGTTTCGCTCGTACGGGACCGTGCCCTTTTTCCCTTTCGCGATGCCCTTATAGATCTGGCTGTCGACCGACTTCATCGTGAACCGGTGGATGGTTCCTTTCGGGACATTTCTGCGAGCAAAAAATTCGGGGGCGTCGGCATAACGAGGGCCAATGACGAATTCGACGCCATCGTTGGTCACCGAGGGCGATGCGTCCAAGTTCTCGTAGTTCTTGTTCATCTCGCGCCACCAGTCCAGGACTTGCTCCTTCATGGCGTTGGTTCGACTTGAATCGCGATCCGCCAAGTTGTCTTTCTCGCCGATGTCCTCCACAAGGTTGAATAGCTTGGTGTCCGAACCGTCGGGATTGCAAAGCAGTTTCCAGTCACCCTCACGCATAGCAAGTTGAGGGCTGCGGTGCTCTGGTTTCCCAGGCTTGATGCTACCGTGAACGCCGTACTCCCAATAAACGGGAGCTGAACGCGGTGTGGGCGTGCCAAGCAGGACTTTGGATCGATCTTCCCCGTCCAATTCCGAGTTAGGCGGCTCCGACTCTGTCAGTTTGGCAACCGTCGGCAGCCAGTCGATTGCCGCCATTACTGACTGGTCGTCAGTCTGACCGGCTGGAATGTGCCCGGGCCATCGAGCAATAAACGGCATCCGAATTCCGCCCTCATAGAGGCTCCACTTGCGTCCGAACAAAGGGCCAGTAAAGCCGGGAGGCGTCGTGTTGTCCTTGTAGTAGCGTGGCCAGTCGGTAGGACCATTGTCGCTCGTGAACATGACCAGCGTGTCGTCTGTTAACTTCAATCGATCGAGCGTTGCCAAGACTCTGCCAATCTGTTTGTCCAGTGCGTCTAAGACGGCAAAGAACTTCTCGTCCGGCGGATTGTCCGATGAGCCAGTCCACTTGGCGAGCTGCTCTTCGGATGGCAAGTGAGCGTCGTGGACGTCGTTCGGAAAGAAGCGAACATAGAAGCGTTCGTCTTTGTGTCTCTCGATAAAGTCGATGGTACGGTCGACATAACGTTGCGAAGTCTCATGCTTTGCGACTCCTTCGATCTTGCCACGTCCGTGGTTCCAACTATCGTTTCGTTCGTGAAATAGAATCCGGTCGCCCAGTCCTTCAAATGAAACAAGCGATTCATCGAAACCGTATCGCTTCGGCAAAGGTGCGTCGTCGACGTCTCGCCCGCCGCCCATGTGCCACTTTCCAAAGTGCGCGGTGTGGTAGCCATTGCGTTTCAGTACCTTTGCCAGTGTTGGCGCACGCGGGTCCAGCCAATCTGGCATTTTGCGATCTCGATTGGAACGGCGACCGGCGAAATACGAGTGGATCCGGTAACGTTGTTGGTATCGCCCGGTGGTCAACGCGACGCGACTTGCTGAACAGATCGGCGAGTTCACATAGAAGTTCGTTAGCTTGAGCCCTTCAGCCGCCAAGCGATCGATGTTCGGTGTCTTCATGGCCGGATTGCCAAAGCAACTTGGGTCTGCAAAACCCATGTCGTCCACGAAAATGACGACCACGTTGGGTGGCGATTCGCTGCCCCATGCGGTTTGAATGGACAGTGCAACGACTATGCAAGAGAGGATGACGCGGGTGAACACGATTCTTGATCCGTCATAAAGGGCGAGACTTGTTGGCATGAACCCCGCACGGCGAGCGCAAACCGGCAGTTGCAACGACAACGCCGGCCGTCCTAGCGGGTAACCTGCTCACAGCGCGAATTCGTCTGCTTCCATCGCGCGTATGAACGGTCGCCATGAATTTAGTCGCAATTGCGATGCGACGGAATCGGATCAAAGTTCAGCTTCCGCAAACACTCCCCTATTGCTGTGAAGTTAGCCCGTCGATTTCTCCTGCCTTTTGAAACTTTGGCCAGGATGCTCGCCACACGCGATCCCGATCGCGAAGTCGACCTTCCTCCGCCATCGCTTTCAGTTCGTGAAAACCCAGTGGGCCGCACTTCTCGCCGGATGCAATACAGAACCAGTCGTGCTTCTGATCGCTCGTTGGAATTGACTCCGCACGATGTGGCGTTGTTTTGCCGCGTAGGTCGGCGGCCGGTTCGTGTGGAGCGTGCGACCGTGTTTTCTGGTCGACCTTTGGGATAGCCTGACGTCGGTCGGGCTGCTTTGTTGAGATACGATCCTGTTGCTGCGGAGTCGGATCGGTTTGAGTCGGCGGCTTGGATGCTGCTTCGAACAGTCCCTTTACTTCGAACGCGGGGACCCAACCGCTCTTGTTGCGTCGCACTAGATCTTCAGGATTAACTTGATGCTGCCGCACCATGTCCACAAGCTGCCGCTGAGAAAGCGGACCAACTTCAGACCCCATCACCTGACAAAACCACTCGGCTACCATAGCAAACCCCTCTCGCTAAAGGTTTCTTGATAAGTCGAGCCTGTGTGACCTCCTCCCTGTCCGTATGCCTCAAGGTGTGGTCACAACACGTGAGATAAATGTATCTCACCGTTCGCCGAATTTATGGATCACTGTCTATTCCAAACGCTACCTCGCAACACAGACTCCGGCGAGTCACTCGCTTCGCCTGGTCGGAGAATAGCAGAACAAGCCAGCGGTTGCAAAGTTTCTAGCCCGAGTCGAACCCGTGAATGACCTTGTGAAATCTGTCACAAGCTCGCCCTGATTGTTCAAAACGCAAACGCGCTGTAACCGCCGACTTTCTAAACTGGTATCTTTCGGGGACGGGCCGTGATTAGCTTGAGCCGAGCCAGCGGTGATGTCAGTGAAGCTAATGTCGCATGGGCCCAACAAAGACGAATTATTTGCTTTCAATTACTAGACTTCGGAATGCATTGATGCGGCCAAACACATCTTCCACTTCTAAATCGCGACGCACATTTCTTCAAACAGCAGCCGTCCTCACTGCAACGGGATGGTCACGGTTGTCGATCGGCCAGTTGCCACGCGACAAGGCAGATCCGAATTACGTGGCGAAGAACGGTCGCATTCGTCAATCGATTATGGGGTGGTGCTTCAACAAGCACTTTGACGCACCGACACTTGCGAAGCATTGTAAGTCCTTGGGCATCGAAGCGATGGAAGGCATTTCGGCAAAGAGTTATCCGGAGGTTCGCAAGCTGGGCCTTGAGATATCTCTGGTCGGCAGCCACGGGTTTGCAAACGGCCCCTGTAATCCAAAGCACACCGACGAAGTGATTTCAAAACTTCGCGATGGAATTGATTTAGCCAAGTCGATCGGTTGCAAGAACGTGATTACGTTTACGGGGATGCGGTTTGATGGAATCGACAAGGATAAAGCCGCCGCTCGTTGCATCGAGACGTGGAAGCAAGTGTTGCCGCATGCTGAGAAGAATGGCGTAACGCTAGTGCTCGAACATCTCAACTCTCGCGATGATTCGCATCCGATGAAGGGGCATCCGGGATACTTTGGCGACGACGTTGATTTCTGCTTTGACTTGATTCGAAAAATCGGATCGCCGAATTTCAAGTTGCTATTCGACATCTACCATGTGTCTGTCATGAACGGCGACATCATTCGTCGCATTCGCAAGAACCATGAGCTGATCGGTCACTACCATACGGCCGGGAATCCGGGACGCGGCGAATTGGATGACACGCAAGAGATCAACTATCCGACCGTCTTGCGTGAGATCCTAAAGACTGGCTACCAAGGCTACGTTGCTCAGGAGTTCATTCCCAATTGGGACGATCCCATTGCTGCACTTCGCCATGCGGTCGAAGTCTGTGATATTTAGCTGTGTAAATCACACCAGTTTTCTGCGTGTGGCAGTTGAGGATTTACCGTAGTGGAATTCGCTAGAATTCCCTTGTGCCGAAGGATTCTGATCCACGACGGTGGGTAAGAACCAATCTGCCGCTCGCCTTTGTCGGATCAAACTGAGCCACTTACCGAACGATGTGCAGGCTAGTGGGCCTCCAGCCAATTATCGCCGGTGCCCAGTTCGACTTCGACGGGCACCTTCATGGGCAGTGCATCTTTCATACACTGTTCGATCAACGGCATGACTTCGTCTTGTTCAGACTTCAGCATGTCAAACACGATTTCGTCGTGCACCGTAAGCAACATTTTGGTCTTGAAACCACCGTCACGTAGGGCAGCGTGAACGCGGATCATGGCGAGCTTTAACATGTCAGCGGCGGTGCCTTGGATTGGACTATTCATAGCCAATCGCTCGGCAGCATTGCGAGCCGTACGACTGCGCGAGTTGATGTCGCGAATGTAGCGTCGTCGACCTGAACCGGTTTTGACGTAGCCATGTTCCTTCGCGAATTCGATCGAGCCGTCAATGTACTCTTGTACGCCGGGATACTTTTCGAAGTAGTTGTCGATCAGTTCCTTGGCCTCTTTGCGCGGGATGTTCAGTCGCTGTTGTAGGCCGAATGCCGAGATCCCGTAGATGATGCCGAAGTTGACCGTCTTGGCTTTGTCACGCATTTCACGTGTCACGTCCCCAATGTCTACTTTGTAGGCTTGAGCTGCCGTTACGCGATGAATGTCTGTTCCGGATTGAAAAGCCTCCATCATGGCCTTGTCGCCACTAAGTTCCGCCATGACGCGTAACTCAATTTGCGAATAGTCCGCCGCAAGCAGCGAGTGATTCTCATCGCGAGCAATAAAGGCGGCGCGGATTTCGCGGCCGCGTTCTTTTCGAACGGGGATCGTTTGCAAGTTCGGATGGTTCGACTGCATTCGACCCGTTGCAGTCCACGATTGGCTGTAATGTGTGTGCAGTCGACCAGTGTTCGGATTGACGTGTTCCGGCAGTTGGTCAACGTAGACAGACTTCAGCTTGACCGCGTTCCGATAGTCTAGGACGTCGCGAATGATCTTGTGCTTGTTGGCAAGTCGCAGCAACTCGGGTTCTCGTGTTGAGTACTGACCAGTCGCCGTCTTCTTGGGGTTCTTTTCGATCTCCAATTCGTCGTAGATCACGTGCCCAAGCTGCTTGGGCGAGTCGATGTTGAATTCGTGACCGGCCTGCTCATAGATGTCCGCGCGCAGTTTATCAATGTCGGTGGCCAGTTGATCGGAGTATGCGTGAAGAGCATCGACGTCCAAACGGATGCCTTCGTGTTCCATGTCGACCAGAACGGGAACGAGTGGACATTCAATGTCGTAGCAGACTTGGGCAACGCCCCGCTCTTCGATGTCGGTGCGGATAACTTCCGAGACTTGCAGCGTCACGTCGGCGTCTTCACAAGCGTACTCGGATACCTGTTCCAGAGGTACGTCACGCATGCTGATCTGCTCTTCGCCGCGTTCGCCAATCAGTTGGCTGGTTGGGATCGGCTTGTAACCTAGATAAAGCTTGGCCAAATAGTCCAGGCCATGACGCATCTCCGGTTCCTTCATAGAGTGAGCCAGCATCGTGTCCATCAACGCACCACGGACTTCGATATCAGCATTCCACTTCAAGAGAGTGACATCGTACTTCAGGTTGTGCCCCACTTTTTCGATCTTCTCATCTTCAAAGATCGGTTTGAATTCTTGCAACACTTCCTTTGCTGCTTCGGGGTCTTCGGGGCAAACAACGTAATAGGCAGACTGCTTTTCGAACGAGAAGGCAACGCCAATCGGCAACGCGCTACGCGGATCGCGACCAGTGGTTTCCGTATCAAAGCATAGCGTCGTTTGCTTCTGCAGCAGCTTGAGCAACTCTGCCCGTTCGTCTGCCGTGGTTACCGTCTTGTAATCGTGTGGTACGTCGGCAATCGTTTTTTCTTCTTCGACGGGTTCATCGAAGAGCATCTGTTGGATTTCCTTCTCGCGTTTTTCGCGTATCACCTCGGTGCGTTTTTGTGCGGAGGAAAAGTTCTTCCCAAACAGCTTCTTTCCTAGGTGGTCAAACTCAAGTTCCTCAAAGAGCGACTTGAGCTTCTCCTCGTCGTACTTTTGAATGGGGAAGTCGGTGGGGGTAACCTCCAGCGGCACATCACACTTGATCGTGACCAATTCCTTCGACAACAGAGCTTGCTCTCGATTCTCTTCGACTCGTTCTTTCTGTTTGCCTTTCAGTTGTTCCGTACTGGCCAGCAGGTTTTCGACGGTGCCGAATTGCTTGATCAGTTTCTGAGCCGTCTTTTCGCCGACGCCCGGTATTCCCGGAACGTTGTCGCTGGAATCTCCCATCAGGCCGAGGATGTCGATCACTTGGTCGACACGTTCGATCTGCCACTTGTCGAGCACTTCGTCCTCGCCCAGAATCTCGAACTCGGATCCCTTGCGACCTGGCTTGTAGACGACGGACTTGTCACTAACGAGTTGCTGGTAATCTTTGTCGGGGGTCACCATCCACGTGGTGAAGCCCAGTTCTTCGGCTTCGCGGGTCAGTGTTCCGATGATGTCGTCTGCTTCGAATCCGCCTGCGCGAATAATGGGGATGTTCATTGCTTCGAAGAAACGATAGACATACGGAAACTGCTCCGTCAGGTCTTCCGGTGCAGCGTCACGCGTTGCTTTGTATTCTTCGTAGGTTTCGTGACGAAACGTAGGCTCGCCGGGCGTGTCGAATGCTACGGCGATGTGAGTCGGTTCTTGCTTCTTGAGAATGTCAAACAGCGTGTTGGAAATACCGAAGACGGCGCTAGTGCATAGACCAGCCGACGTATAACGCGGGCTGCGAATCAACGCGTAATGGGCCCGGTACGTCAGGGCCATCCCATCTAGCAGAAACAGTTTTTTATCGTCGAACAGCATCTATCCAGCCTCCGTGAACCAAACCTGATTGTCGCAGTTTTCGCTAGAATTGGGAGCGGCCTGCCGAGATGAGTCCTCGTGAGAAATTGGGGCTTTAGTAGCGTTCGCACGGATCTACACGCGTCGTCTGGCTTTCTGCTGCACGAGATCTTGAGTTGGCAAGATCAGTGGGCTCCGGTCGAATTACTCGATGCGCATTAACTCAGCTTGGTCCTCATGAAGTTTCGCCTGTCTACATTGACGCTTGTCGTTGCCCTCGTCGCCGTCGCTACCGGCTGGCTGTTCGAGCGACGAACGTACACACGGAAACTGGATCAAGGCATCGCTCGCCAAAGGGAGGAATTCGAACGTCGCCTGTTGGATGAAACTGAACGAGAGGGAGCGGTTTCCTCGACCCTGTCAGCGGCACTATTCACGAACTTGATTTATTCACAGCTCGATGAGTTGTCTGAATCTGAGTTCGCGCGAAAGCGTGAGTTAATGCTGATCGGCCACGTGTTCTACCTTTCCTTCCATCAAGACAACGCCGTGGTTCGTACGATCGTCGAAGAAGAGAACTATACGGAAATCAAAGACCAAAAGAGTCTTCTCTTACGCCATGGGGCGGAGTCGCTCAGATTGCTTCAGGTGAACTCGGTTGCAGAGTTTATATCGCGGCTGCAAAAGTCAGATTTCGCAGCTGGAGAGCTGCTGGACAACGACGGGACGTTAGACGCCAACTCGTCCGAGTTTGTCGAAATGTGCTTGGTCTATGGTCGGTATCGCAAGGTGCGGTTTGAAGTGAATCGTTCACCGGAACAATCAGTCGAGTTGGCCGAGTGTGTGGCGGGGTTAGTTGATGCGGAGTACCTGGAGTTTACGGAGCTGATTAAGGTCGAGGCAGAGGTACTTGGCCTGGCGAGCGATCCTGATGGTCGCAAAGCAAAAGTGTTAAAACGAATATCCGAAATGAAGCATGAGTATCGAACTTCGCCCAAGCATTAGTGTCTCCTTTCGCTCCGCGAAAGCCAATCACGCGAACTTTCGCGGAGCGAAAGGAGACGCTAGTCATAGCTTCGATACAAGTAATCCGTAGCTGGTAGCTTTGCCTTGACACCATTGTCGCGAATGTAGTTGCGCAGATACTCATACTGCGAGACGCTGCGAACCAAATGGTCAAAGGGTTCTTGCTGCCAGAATTTTCCCGTTCGGCCCAGTCGAAGGTTAATGTGACGCGCGGTGTAGTGCAGCCACGAACGGCACTGACGTCGCAATCCTTCTGAGGTCGGGAACGCTGCAAGCAGGTGCACGTGGTTTGGCATAACAATGAAATCGCCCATTTGATAACGCTCTCCGTCAAAGTGGAGTAGCGAATCGGCCACGATTTGTGCGAGTTCGCGCCTTCGCAAGACACACTCGCCGTGACAGGTGTCGAGGAAGTCTTCACGACAGCGCTCGAACCTCTTTCGGAACTTGTTTCTAAGGTCGTCGCTCAGAGTCGAAACTGCCTGTTGCCAATTCTTTGTCGTAAGATTGGCGTTTAGCCTCAACCAGCGAAGCTTCTCGTCGTTCCAACTTTTTAGTACCTCCTTTGGAATTGAATCTGCTGTACGGAAGGTGATGAAGGCGATCGCCGTGGCCTGCGACCAGTGTGGCCGAAAGTGTTGCGATGTAGAAAACGGTGCGTTTGGATCGAATATGTTTCCAAGTGGTTTCTTCATGGTTCTAGTGTCGCCTTTCGCTCCGCGAAAGTTTGTGTCTTGGGCTTTCGCGGAGCGAAAGGAGACACTCTAGCGATGGGGCCACTTCGAAAGCTCTTTGGCCAGGATCTCTCCCCAGTGGCCGTACCAAGCGTAGCCCTGTCGTCGTTCGGTGCCGATTTGCTTGATGTCGTATTTGATGACGCCATCCCGGTCACTGAAGATCGGTCGACCTGTTTGAATCTCGTAGAACCTAGCCCATAGCGGCCGGGCCTTTGAGTCCTTGATAAGTGTCGGTTCCTTTTTGATCTTTTGGTACCGGTAACCTTCGATCTTGGCTGACTCGATCCAAGCCGCGCCTGCCTTGACTGCACGGATAATCTCGGGGCTCGGTTCGTCGATGTCCATGAGGAACAGCAGGATGCCGACACTTTCGGATCCGCTCAACGAAGGATGTTCGTAGCTGCGTCCCTTCACCGGCTGCAGCGATTGAGCGTGATGCTGCGCACACCACACGGTTGGAACGCCGTCGACGACTACCTGACACTCGATGATGCAGTCGATGCCTTTTGCAATCGCCTGTTTGGCTGCCGCACGTCGTGCGTTGTCTATAAAAGCAAAGTCTCTGCCGGATGAAGCGTCGCGAAGAAACTCCAGCAGACGCACCATGCTGCCATCATTGAACGTCACGTGACGATGGTAGTTCTTGCTGAGCGGATAGAACTGGGGCCAACCGCCGTGCGGATATTGCGCCTTGAGTATGTGGTCGAAACCTTTGAGGAACGCATTCTTATAGCGAGCGTCGCCCGACACCCGAAAGGCTCGGGCCAGTACACGCAGTTCACCGGTCGTTGCACCATTGTCAAACGTACCCGTCGGTTTCTTCTCGACTCCAGAAAACGGCCGCTTGGTCGTGTCCAAATTCTTAGGCCAGTCACCGTAGTCGGTCTGCCAAGACAGGATCGAATTCAAAGCCGCTTTTGCATCCTGACTCGCGAACCACGCATCGGGCTTGCGGGCGAGCTTGTCTGCGTGGGAATCGGCCAGTAGCGGATTGGACGTAGTCAGGAAAACGACTACAGCAAACAAGATGAGACGCGGCATGATATTCCTCAGTGAACTTGGCGAACGCTCAGGGCTTGGACTGCAGTATCCAATCTGCGGTGTTGCGGCCTGGCTTGACGACGTATTCCAAGCCTGAGCTTTCTGTTTCGGAGTAGCTCTTGGGAACACGCCAGTTCTCTTTGGGCTTCGCTTGCGGTAGGTCTGACGCGATGGAGCCAAATTCGTTGGCCAGCTCTTGAGCCTTCTCACTTTGAATGATGTCCACGGCCGTGATCGTTACGTAGTACTCGCCGGGCAATGCTCCATCAGAAGGTTTCAGCGTACTCAATTCGTAGTGACCAACGTCGTCGGTTTGTCCGAACGCAGCGCGTCCAACGCCATCGTCTTTCGGGACAAAACCAACGGTCGCGTTGGCGACTGGTGTTCCGTCCAGTGTCACGACTCCACTCACTGCGGCATAGGGTGAATCGTTACAGCCGCTCAACATGAGAGGCAGTAACAAGAGAATCGAGTGGAAACAGCGAGTTCGTTTTGGCTGTGGGCAGGCAATCGACATACTACTGCACCTCACGGATCGCCTGGCCATCAGACTTGTCACCAAGGTATTGGTAGGTCCACATGTCGATGTCTTCCGTTAGGAAATGAACGCTGCCATCCCCGTAGCCGAAATTGGCGCCGCCAGGGTGAGCTGACCGAAATCCAACCTCGGTAAACCAATTGCACTTCTTGTGCTGGAATGGAACGCCCTCAACGTCGTCATGATTGCAGGTGTCGTAGTTGATGGGGATGATCGTCGTCACCAAGCCACCACCGTTGTTTGACGCCAGCCAACCTTCCTGGGTGTGGTCCGAACAATCGGGACGCGACTCGCCGAAAAAGATTGTCTTCGAAAGCCCGTCGGTAATCTGCTTCAATTTGGTTGTGAATGCCCAGCGTGTGAACGGCCCAGAGAACTTTTTCCCTCCACCTCCATCGCGAAGTCCAAACTTGTTGTACTGGCCCATGATTGCCCGAGGGCAAGGACAGTATCCCGCGGTGCTGGTTTTTCTTGAGGATCCACCCGATGCCGTATAGTTGGTCCGAGCTCTCGGTGTGCCAGTGCTTCGACCAGGACGTATGAGTCGCCCGTCGTCGCTTGGGCAGACGTACATATCAATTATGATTTCCGCCATGTAAGTTCCATCCGGCATCAGTTTGTCGTCTGTAGCGCCGGGGGCCTCGGGATCGATCAGGTCATGCAACGCGCTGTCTTCCGCGTAACTTAGGATCCGAGCCAAGACGCCGGTGCGATTCTCTCGTTGACCGTCTTCGTTGATGAAGATGGAACCAGGCGGTAGTTCGCCGCGAGCTGCTTCGTAATTAAGCGTTGCCAGAACGATCTGCTTTACGTTGTTCGTGCACTGAATTTTGCGTGCAGCCTCTCTCGCGGACTGAACAGCCGGCAAGAGGAGAGCAACGAGCATCGCGATGATTGCGATCACAACCAACAATTCAACGAGCGTAAATCCCAGCCGCTTGTTTGTTTTAGTGCACATGCCTACTCGCCTCTCATGCATTCCTTCCTGACCCAGAGCCCAATTATATAGTCGTAGGCTTGCTGAGGCAGAGAGCGACTTAGAGACACTGTGAATCGTCTGAAATATGTAGGTGCATCACGCTACTGCAGAATGACACTCAGTCAAGGTTGTGCGACGGTAGCCTAACCAAGACGCTTGCGATTCATGAGTATCGGAATTCCCCAGTAGCATCCGGTGATCGCAACGCACGCGACGGCCACGAACGTGGCAGCGGTCGCCAACCCGTTCATCGGAAAGCTGTTTTGGGCGTATCCGCCGCTACGCTGCCAGTACCAATGTGTGCACCAAGCGTAGGCCGCGACCCCTGCCGGCACCGCGCAAAGCAACAACGATACGATCGGTGCAAGCCAACCGGGATCGTGCTCTCGAAGCCTATCGCTGGCCACACTTCCAGATTCATACGGGTTGGGCCCCATTGATGCAGTCTCCTGGAGACGGACTTTGCCACATCGTTACCTAGCGTCCATCAGTGACGCTATTGCAATTCTATCAAGTGATCACGGTGGAAATAGAGCGAGTTGCGAAGGACGCTTCGCAAAGAACTCGTTGGCGACCGGTTACCTCTGGGGAAACACAAACAAGGACAGATAGAAGGTCGGTAGGTAGAGCGAAACAATGAGTCCGATCCCAATGCCCCATTTGGCGAGATGGTTTGGTTTGCAGAAGACTCCGGCGATGCTGACAACGAGACCCGGAAGGCCGAGAAAAGCAAGGCACATTCCAGCTGTGCCTATGACCCGTCCGAACGGTCCAACAACCAGCAGCCCGGCGCAACCGACGAGCGCAAGTGTGAAACCGATGCGCCCCAGAGAGTTCGTGGCGACGCCAGGCTGTGCAGCGGACTTTGGTGTTTCGTACGGATTCTCAGGTGCCATATTTCTTCAGCCGTACTTTTGGAGTGGCGAAAAAAGCCTCAGTACATGATGGGCTATCACATCCGCTGTCCCGCATGGCAGCGTCACTAGGCCACGCTCTTGCGTTTCATGTCTACCACGAACGAAATTCCTGCCTCATCAAGGGCCTTCATTAGGGCGTGTACCCCCTGCTCAATTTCCAGCTGACGCTCATCCGTGAACAGAGGAAACATCTGGTAGAGCTGAACTAATCGACCGTCACTCGTAGTGACTTTGTTGGCGGCGATAAGCAGCAAGGTTGTGAAGTCAGCATTCGGCGAAATCGGCGCTGGCGGATCGCCATTAGCCACCAGACAGACCGGGCCACCCAGCCACGTATCGTTTTGATGCGGATACTTGGCATTCGATCGCAACCAGTGAATGGGCCATCCGTATTCTGGATCATCAATCTTCTGGTGCTTCCAATTCGGTGGCAATTGAATGAATAGTTCGGCGTGCGAGAATTGCTCGCCGCCCTCAGGTACTTCCATCGGTCGATTCGACATTCCAGACGTAAACAGTGTCACATAGTCTCGACCTTCGCCGGGCGGCACACAATGAATTGCAATCGCCGGTTCCGTGGGAACGATTTCAATCAAGCTCTTTGAATCGGCAGGCCCTAATACTGACTCGCAGAGTGACACAATTTCGGGCTTGTTTTCGGTATCAGGCGATGGCTTTTCGGGCAGCCTAGCCCCTTTCGAAAGCAAGTAGTCGACAACGTCTTGATTGTTGTAGGACTTGGCTTGGCTAAGTGCATTCATCGGCGCGCCGGTGAATTCGTTGATGAATACTTTGTGGATGTCTGCCCCGTACTCTTCAAGTAGTTGCAGAATTGCAAGGGCTGAGTGATTGAGCCCAGCAGCGCTGAGGACTTCCCTGGCAGGATCTGGCTTGGCTCCAGCCACAAGTAGCACTTCCACAATCTCCGGGATACCTGTCCTTACGGCAGATGTTATCGGGTAACTGATCCGCCTGCGAACTTGATGCCGAGTATTCACATCCGCACCTAACTCAATCAACGTGCGAACAACATCTACGGAATAC
>CAYQMZ010000098.1:0-14003 GCA_964418725.1 uncultured Pirellulaceae bacterium | reverse complement strand
GGATAGAGTTGCCCGCCGGCCCACGAATTTCGATATCATTCGAATCGATCGTGTTGACGTTAATCGAGCCGTCATCCGAATAGACCACCGATAGAATGTGCGAATCCGCGCCGGCGAAGGACACGTTCTCCGCCATTGCTTCTGCCTTGGGCGGAACGGGTTGAAGATCCAACGACCCGACCTGGAAACTACCAATTTCTTCGGCGATCACCGCTTCGCCTGCGGTGTCGGTGACTGCTCCAGCTCGCATACGAATCGTGTAACGCCCCGCAGCAGCTCCACCGTTTGGCACTTGGAAAGAGTACGTGCCCGTTACATCGGACAGATCCGAATTCGTGCTGCGTGACACGAACGATGCGATCGTGATCTCGCCACTGGGATGAGCGATTTCGATGTCTCGGCCGCCGATACTGGATGCGTCGATCGCCACGTTATCACGATAGGTGACATTGATCGTCACCGTCGCACCCGGTGGTACATCTCTGGCGCTGGCTTCCGCAGTTGGCGGGAGTGAAGCGGGCGCTATGAAGACGTTTTCTTGAATGTTGGTGATCGTCGTGTTGTCGCGGATCAAACTGGCCAGCGTGCGACTGTCCAAGTCGATCGCCGAGGTCACAACGGGACTCTGGAGGTCTTCGTCGCCTGTATAGAAGAAACGGTCCCCGTCGCGGAGTCGATTGAACTGCTCGAACAGAGACTGCCGCACCATCTCGCCAAGGCTCGAACCTGGCACGTGGTCTTCGGCCAACGCGCCTACAATCGCTTCGACTGAATTGATGTCGCCATAATGCGCTTTTAATGCTGACTGTAACTGAGGGTCGGACGTCAGTTCCGCGAAATCGTTATTCGTATCGATCAACGGCTGCAGACCATATTTGACACGGAAGATGTTATACGAAATCAGTCCGTGATCTCGACCGCGCTGAATGTCCAAAGCCGCCAAGTCGACGCCGCCGGCTCCCGGAGGTCCAAACAGAAAGTCGCGAATATCGTCGACGAATTCCGCATCGTTCTCCTGGGCAACTTGACTAGCAAGCCCCTTCATCGCGAAGTCCACGATCGACGGATCCTCAATCACAATCTCTGGATTAAAGAACGAATCACGCAGTGACAATGAGTCGCGTACGACGCCATCGTTGTCGATCAGCAACATTTTGGGCGACTGCATACTGTGCCCAAACCGAAAGAATGCCGTCGTGAACGAATTCGTAATTCCCGCGTCGACAGCCGGGTCGTACACGTAAGCATGCGGATCAGTCGAAGGCGCGGACACGGAGCTGACGGTTGTTCCCATCACGGCCGGCAAAAACTCTTCGTAAGTGATCTTCTGAATCTGCGCACCAACAATCCGCCGCGCCCATTGGTAGATTTGTTCGTCGTTAAAGGTTGGATTTTGCGACGCGATGATGTCGGCCAGCCGATTGTGCTCTCTCACGAATAACGAGTGTGTCGCAATCAGCCCTGTTGCCTCGTTGGCACGAACGTCTCCGGCCAAAAAGAGATCACGGGCGTTGGTCGGTTGATTGGCAATGCCTGCGTCATTGAAGCCAGGCAACAAACCGTTTGCACTGGTATGCAGCTTGCCGCCGTCGAAGGTTCGCAATGCATTGGCTCGCGCCAGATCCGATCCATATACGGCCGAACCATCGATAAACGATGAGTTATCATTGATTTGCTGTCGAGGGTTCTGCGTGCCGTCTGCAGATGGCGAACCAGTCGACGGGTCGAACTTGGAACGTTCGAATGGAATCGGATTCGGCCCCAGCGGATCTCGCGAATCATTTACGGGAATGCTGAAGTTCCCCTGCGTCCCATCCACCAATTGATCTGCAAACGGATCGGTCTGAACGAGCGCTAATTCGTGCGTTAGAAACTGTCCCCATTGCACAACCCAGTCGCTAAGGTTGCGATCGTTGGGGGTCAGTTCGTCCTGAGCGAAAATGTCGTTGCTAACATCGCGTGCGTTCGGCATCTCTGGCGTAGCAACGACGTCACCAATACCTTCATCGCAGGTCTTGGATGGATCAAAGAAACAAGAGGTTGCGGTTTCGTCGGACAGATCGAAGTAGCTGGCCTCGTAGCCCTTTCGAATTACTTGCGTACCGGCAACACCAAAGTTGCTTCCCGATGTCGTTTGGTTGTTGGCACTTCCGTCAAACGTTCGAAACTCGACTGGCACCGGAGGCGCGCCATCATCATCAATGATCGTGATTTCAGCTTCACGATCTTGGAACGTCGCGTTGATCGGCGTTCCGTCGAATCGCTGATTAATCCGCAGAAAGAAAGATTCAACCTCCTCCTCTAGATCGTTCTGAAGAATCTCGAAATTCACCGTTGTGCTGGTTTGGCCAACGGGAATCGAACCATCCACTGTGTCAATCACATAATCAGAGTCACCGCTAGCGGATCCCGGACCCGTGGTGACTGAAAAGCTCACGATTCGATCGACCGGTTCCGACAGACTTACGGTGGCCGCGAAAACGCCTTCGTCTTCCCCGACGGTCATATCGGCGATCGACAGAGCAGAAAGTACTCGCCGCTCTTCAAGTTGTTCCCAACGAGATTTCCGACGAGATGATTTGCGAATCGATGATGTACGACGTCCAGACTTACGGCGGCGGCTCTTCTGCATCTTGCTCTCCAGAAACGGCAGACTCGCTGAGATCCAACTTGGCAAGAGCCTATGGATCCTGCAGCGGACACTTCAAAATCGAAGATCATTGAGGGATACGAATGCCATCTCGAAAGCTGACGCACATCTACGAGAAAACTGCAGGACGCTCTTATTCAGGCCTGAATTCCCAGCGTCATAGCGGATCTTCCACGCAGACCGACGCATTCCTACGCGGCTGTTTCCCGATTCAAGAATGCAGGCAAAATAGAAAAGTACTCGCGCGGAGATGCAAGATAATTCGACGCCTATTGAAGTGCGTTTGGCAGCCTGGAGCGGTGCAACTTGTCGAATTCTGCCAAAGGCGGTTTCCATCGAAGCCCGAGCAACGAGCGGAGGGGCATCAAACACCCCAACATCAAAGAGTGCACATCGCTAAGTCTCTCTTGCATTTTGGGCAACACTCGATTCGCCCAGCAGTCCATTTCAAGCGATCGCATAAAAAACGAAAACGTCCTAACAGTTTTTTGTAATTCCTTATATTCGCTTGGATACAACATACGTCCGGATGCGTTATACAGAGTTAAGCGACGACGAACGAGCTTGTGCACTTTGCACGGAACCGTTCAGTAAAACACGATTCGCGGCCAAGTAAGCTTACTTGGCCGGAAATGAGTCTTACAGAATCCACCATGCCTTCAAAGACTTCACGCCAATTGTCGATTGAGTCTTTGGAAACAAAGCGTTTGCTCGCGGGAGATCTCGTAACCACCGAAGATCCAGGAGGCGTCCCCAACGGATTCGACAACGTACCGTGTGCTGATATCACTGGCGACGGACAGGTCAATTTCGCGGACTTCCTTGTGCTCTCGACCAATTTCAATTCGATGGCTTCATTCGAGCAGGGAGACATCGATGGCGACGGCAAGGTAACGTTTTCCGACCTCTTGTGGCTCGCATCGCAATTTGATGCGGTCACCAATGTGGAAAGCGAAATCTACTCGCTCGCCAGCCGCTACTTAGAAAGCACCGATGTTGAGGAGCGGAACGAACTTGCCACCAGATTGGCTCAACACAGCAGCAACATCGATTCCATCATCACGAAGCTCGAAGCCGACGCCCCGCAGAACCTGGAAACAAGGTCGGGCGAATTCCGCGCAGAGCCCTTCACGAAACCGGAACTGGTGGAAACCTATCAAAGTGACCGAGTGTTCTATTTCGTTCCGGACAGCTACGACCCCAGCCAACCGGCTGGCCTGTTGTTGTTCATGCACGGCGGTGGAAATGACACGCCCATCGAATACGCTCGTGTATCCATTAGCTTGCCGGAGGACGATCCGTTTAGTTACGGGCTGCGTCCCCATATTGCAGAATCGCAATTCATCATCGCGGCACCGACGGCGCCGATGAATCCTAGTTCTAGCGCTCGCTGGAACTTGCCGGAAACGGATGACTACATCGACGCAGTCATCCAAGAGGCTCACTTTCGCTTCAACATCGATTCTGACGGAGTCTTCCTCGGAGGCTCGTCGATGGGCGGATTCGGCGCTTACGATCTTTGCCAACGCCTTTCGGATCGAATCGCTGGCTGCATCCCTGCATCAGGTTCTTGGGGAACGGCCGATTGGCGAAGTATGATCGGAACACCGACGTTTATCATTCACGCTACCAATGATGCCGTGCCACCGGGTACGGCAGGCAGCAGTAGCAGACCGCGTTTCACCGACTGGTTCTACGCCGAACGTGCCCACGAACTCATGGTGGAGGCCGGCGTGTCTAGTGTCTTGGCAGGTCACGAAGGAGGCCACAACATCCGAAACAGCGGCAAGTTGGATGAACTTGTCGACTGGATGGAAGATCAACAACGCGACCCCTATTTCCCAAAGGTCGTTGCGCTATCGAAACGAAGCTGGCGAACAACAAACAGTACAACGGAGACACTCGACAATCGGTGGGTCTCGATCCTGGAAACAACTCCGGGCACGATCCCCTACGATTTCGTGAAACTGACAGGCCCCAGCCCTAGATGGAGCGAATCGCTGGAGAGCTTTAACCGGCAAAGCTTCACGACAGGGAAATCGAACATAACGGCATCTGCCGTTCAGGCCGAAAACATGGGCAACAACGTCTTCGAAGTAGCCACCGAAAATGTCAGCAAGTTCTCACTATGGCTGCACCCGGAAATGGTCGACTTCTCACGCCCCGTCACGGTTATCACCGACGGCAATGCCCGACAATTCGAAATTCAGGCTTCACTTCTGGACGCGTTACGCAGCTACGAACGCCGCAACGACTGGGGCCTAATCTATCACTACGAGCTGCAGATCAGCGTGCATGACGCTGAGTAGGTTCTTTACTACTATCTACCCGCCGTCAGGTTCAGCTCGACACCTGACAACAAAAACGGACTAGAGATTCGAACGCGGAACAAACGGGCGTTCGGCTTGGGCTGTTGTCCTAAACCGAATGGCCAAGATTCTCTTTCAGAATCACGTAGTCTTGGAAGTCGACGACGGCGTCCCCATTCAGATCGCCGTCTTCTTGACCAGCTTTCGTGCTTCCATAGTTCCAACGAAGTACGGCAAAATCGGCCAGTGAGACGACTCCATCTCCGTCCAAATCGCCCAACCGCGATTCTGAGTCACCAGTTATTCGAATCTCGATCGCTCTCGTTTCGGAACCCGACATTCGATTGACGGTGAATTGCACGCCGATGACCGAAATGGAACCTTTATTCAAGTCCCGATAGACGGCCGGTTCGACGTGCAACTGTGACCCAATCAGTTCTATGCCGCGATCGTCTCCAACGATGTTGGCTGCAGCGATGGACGCGAAAGGATCACTCACACCGGTCAACAAATCGACAATTTGCGCATCCGCTGATTCGTTAACGGTGATCACGTCCGCCGCCGTATCAGTACCGGGGATGACCGTGATTGTCAGATCCGTCGGGTTAGATGTGAAGCCGTTCTCGTCATTGATCGTGTAGTTGATCGAAGCACTGCCAACGAAGTCCGCAACCGGCGTAAACGTTATGTTGCCGCTACGTCTCGGCTTCGGATCATGCGACTGAAAGACAGCGTCACGGATATTGGATAGTCCAAACATACCTCCCGTCGTCCGATACCCGTACGGTCCGGCGGTGACTTCGACCGGAATGGGAAGGATCGTCGCGTCGGAACTAAATGCTTCGAACTGTTCATGCGCTGCCACGTAAACGAAGCCGGTACCCGGTGAGTGACCGGCCACACCGTCGACGAGACTGACTTTTCCATCGCCAAAGTACATCCTGAGGCGACGGGGTTTCCCATCCAAATCCGAAGACTCGATTCGACCCATGGCTTCGATGAAGAAGCTTGTCGAACCGCCGACCATGAACCCGTCGTCCGAGATGAATTCAGCCTGGATCGTGATTGTCATCAAGCGATCTCGGAACGATTCGCCACCAACACTGCTATCGATGATGCCCGTCAACGTGTAGGACTTTTGCAAATCCGTAACTTCATCCGCGAACGTTCCCACTCCTTCGATATAGATGGAAGACTGCTGTCCTGGTTTCTGTGGATCTAAGTCGACTGATTCCACATCGATGAAGCCATCATCATCAACGTCGTTTCTTCCAATGGGAATCGACGTACTCCGGCCTCGCAACGTGTATGCTGCATCCGGTAACGCCGTGGGCGGCTGGTTGACTTTTGCCCGAATCACACCGGGTGCAGACAGGAACCCCTCGTCGTCACGGATGGTATATGGCGCAATGGCGGTACCGAAATAGCCTGCAGCTGGTGCAAATTCGACCGTTCCTCCATCGTCTACCAAGCGGAACGTACCAACATTTTCGATCGCGAATACCGATTGATCGCCCGCAAGGCCGGGATTCAAATCGATTGTCGAAATATCAAGCTCCGCGTCATCGGAGTCGTTCGTGACAATGTTGTGCGTGACGGAAACATTCGCCGCGGTCACAAACCAATCATCGCGTGCTTGAGGTGAAGCCCCCCTTCCATGAACGGTAACGTTCAGCGTCTGCTGGACTTGACCGCCGAAGCTATCCAGAATCGGGTAAGTTGCGACGATGGTGGCCACCTCGCTTTCCTTGAGTGCACTATACGGGCCTGGGTCGAACGTGAGAGTATGGCCGTCTAACTTCACGCCCGCCGGCAGCCTCCTTGTCGACTTCCCATCGACAGCGAATCGAATTTCGCCCACCGTCAGACGATCTGTTCGATCCACGTCTGATGCAGACTCCAACAGATCGATCTCGAGAGCTTCGGCACCTTCGCTTACTTGGTAGACAAGCGACTTCCCAACGGTTGGTTGATCGTTTCGCCCTTGGATAATGAGATCTATTGCCTGTTCTATTTCTCCGCCCAACTCATCCGCAATCGTAAAGTCGGCACGTATGAGCTCGCTACGCCCTTCCGGGAGGTGGTCATACACTGATGGGACGACAGTCAGTTGGTTGTTCGGTCCGACAGTGATGCCGGCTTGATCGCCAGTCTCAAGTTTCAGACCTGACACAGAAAGCGAACCACCTTCCGGGTCACGAAAGCCACCAAGTAAATCCACGGTGGCGGTGTCAGCGTCTTCATTCGTCTGGAAGGCCGGCGAATTGGTGCTGACCTGGTATCCATACTCGATGTGGAAGCCAGCGCCGTTTTCTGGAAAATGGGGATCACACCGAGGACATACGCGTTCGGCATACTCAGGCAGAATCTCGAAGTACAGGTTCTCACTTGGGATTCTGCCGATAATCGGTGTCCCGATGTAGTCTTGAATCGCAGGGCGTTCGCTAACGTCGAGCCACTGAAATTCGTCCGGCGACTGCGCTGCCTCAAAGATCGTCCCGTCCTGGAATTCAAAGCTGCGATTTCCGTCGCGTCCGGCTGCGGCGAATTCGATCCCTTCATCTTCCAACTGCAAGTGAGAACCGCTGACCTCGAAGCACCAGCCTGTCGGATAATTGCAAAACCGCCATTCAATAGGATCAGTATACATCCATAACGCATACTGCCCTGGAACAAGCGGGTGTACGCCCGCGTCCTGGTCAATTAACTCGGGTGCGCCGAACCAGATTTCTGGTTCACTGTTCACTCTCTGCGGAGGCAGGTTTATTTCGATCGTCCCGAGTGATCGCCGCTCAAGGTCCTGGTAATCAAAGATCTCAATCGTTGGCACGGCCGTATCGGTCCGAGACTCAACTGCATCGACTGCAAAACGAACGCTATCAGATTGGTCGAAGAACGTGTTGATCGAAGCAGCATTCCCACGGATCAGTACGATGCCATCCTGAACGAGGTTAGCAGAAACGGTTGGCGAGAGATTGTTTAGCTGAAATCTTCCGGCGGACGATGAGATGGCAAGCACAACCGGTTCGTCATCGAAAAACTCGGCGGAAGACAAGTCGACATCCACGAACACATCTTCAATGCCTTGGACGAGCGACGGAAGATTCGTGACCGACGTCAGCATCTGCCGCACTTCCAAAAACTCCACGCCGGCTATACGCAACCATGGTCGTTGCCTTGCGAATTGCACTGCGTGGCCTTCAATCGAATCCATAGAGGTTGATCCTTGGGGGAAGATGGTCGTCACTCAGGATACTATGGCAAAAAGTTGATTAGAAGAACTCCAATGCGTTTGTTGTGTCGATGCAAACAGCAATTCCGCAATCGGTGTTTCACTGGAAAGTTCGTTAGTCCAAGCCGTGTGGCCACAAGGCTATCTCGATGCAGCTAAGCTGGTTTGATTTATTCCGCGTTCTTTCTCCTGTTTCGTATTCGAGCATTTGCTAACTTTTTTGTTTGCAACCTGGTGAGGTCGTAAAACAGTCTTTGCCCAACCAACTTGCTGCTTTTATCCTGGGAACGCCAAAGCCAACTATGTTGCTTGGCGTCCCGTCATTGATATGCCGCCTTAGCGTGATCTTCGCCTAGCCGCGAGAGTTAACTATCTGGCAACGAACGGTTCCCGTTCTGCTACTACGAGAGCAAGCCATGCATCGACGATTAGCCTTAGAGTCACTCGAACAACGACAGCTTCTCGCGGTTGATGCCTTTCAGTATGCCGAACCGAAGACAGCTGGGTTTGAGGAGAGTCTGCCGAGAGAGTTTTTTGACGTTGGAGAATTGACCTACTTTCATTTCACCGATAACCGAACGCTGTGGCGGACGGATGGATCTGCGGACGGCACCGTCGAGTTGAAGCGATACCGGGTCATTCACAACGAAAAGTTGAGCTACGGCGACAAGCTTGTCTTCACGGCATGCTCGCGCGAAGTAGGTTGTGAGCTGCATGTGTCCGACGGGACGATGGAGGGAACGCGTGCTCTCGCCGATACGTTGGCAAGTCGGGAATCAGAGCAGGACTCGGTGCGGCCTTTTGTGATTGGCGAAATCAACGATCGAGTTCTATTCGTTGCGTCGGATCAAAGCACCACGACGCTTTGGTCCACGAATGGAACGCCTGAAGGTACCGAAGCGGTCAAGCAGGTTCCCATAGTGTTCTCGCAAGCCTCAACTGCGACTTCCGATCGAGTGTATTTCGCCGGCGCATCGGTCCCAGGATCGGCCGTTGCAGATACCCTTTGGGTTTCGGATGGCACAGAGGAAGGCACGCAACAACTTTGGCAGACGAACAGATCCGAAGAACACATCGTCAAAGTTACCACTGCAGCAGAAAAGGTGTTCGTCGGCACCACGAACGCACTGTACGTCGACAGCAATGGGCTTGGTGATTTCCGCGAAGTTGAATCACTTTTTGGCGACGGAGCAAGCTCGCTTACGGCGGTAGGAGACTCACTGTATCTGCGTCGAGGCAGCAAGCTGAAGCACTACGATGCAGCGAAAGTCGAAGAAGGTACCGAAGGAACGGTTCTGGTTTCCTCTCGGATGAAGGGGGATCCGATCCTGCACGTTCGCGACGACAAGGTGTTTTTCTTACGGCGAGAGACACTTTGGGTTACCGACGGGACAGAAGACGGGACATTTCAATTCGCCGAAGACTCCCTTGTGGAGGCACATGATTTCGCTACGACAGATTCGGGGCTAACGGTCGTCTCCGGTCGTGCGAAAATCGAAGGACAATACGGAAACGCATTGTGGGTTTCTGATGGTACGAAAGATGGCACCGCACTCATCCCAGAAAGCCAGCGAGAAGCAGACGGTGCGAACGTCAGTCTCAATGTCGCCGGCCCCTGGGTAACAGTTTCCGAGCGAAACGACGTTCATTCCGTTGTGGATAGTCGTGGCGCGATGCTACCGATCGGTAGCCTACTTGAGGATCATGTACTGGATTCCGTTCGAGTATCGGAAGACAGCGATACAAGTTACTTCTTCGGTGGCGATCAGACTCGTGGATACGAGTTATGGCGTTGGCAAGGCGAACAGCCCGTATTCGTGAAAGAGTTCTTCACGCAGCCCGTAACCACCAGGGTCAGTCGTGTATTTTCGTCAAAGCAATACACCTACTTCATTGAAGACCAAGAACTCTGGAGGACGGACGCAACGATCGACGGAACTGAGCGAATTCGATTCCCAACCGGATTTGGCAGTGTCGTTGAGTATGCCGGCGAGGTGAATGGTCGACACGCTATTGTTGTTCGCTACCCCGCGGATGATGGCGGAACGTATTATGAACTGTGGGGGATCAACGGCGATGAGGTCGAGCGTCTAACGGATGAGCGGAATCACACACATCACTTCGACGCGTCCAGAGCACTTCCCCCGAAATCATCATCCGGTGCCGTATGGTTCGAATACCATAATGGAGAACAGCATCAGGGAGAGATCTGGTTCACCGATGGAACTCGCGCTGGCACCGGGAACGTTTTTGTTAGTGGTAGTTCACCTGGCATTTGGAAGTGGGTGGCTGCTATCGACGACGGAGCGGTGGGTTACATGGGAACCAAACTTCGATACCGAACTCGATGGATTGAAGTAGAGCACGACTTTCGGCAACGCATCACGGCTACCGAGAGTTTCGGCGATGGCTTGCTGGTCGCTGTTTCTGCGTCGGCCTCGCAACCGGCCACTCTTTGGTATTGGACTCCGAAATCTGTTCGAAACGTCGCGGAGCTTCCAGGTTGGGCGAGCGGATTTACCACTTTCAACAACCAAGTGCTCTTTCAGATTGAGGGTTCGCTTTGGACTACAGATGGATCCGCAGCTGGTACGTACATCTTGAAAGAAGACGTAATACCAATTTTTCTCGGTACCGCTGGCGATACATTTATCTTCACGGGCACGACCACCGAATCGGGCCGTGAACTTTGGGCCACTGACGGTACGGCCGCTGGTACTCGCCAAATTGCCGATCTGAATCCGGGCGAGGGTGACACGCTCTTTTTGTCTCAGTCGGCTGCCGAAGTGAATGGCAAGCTGTTCTTTCTTGCAAACGATACAACGCATGGAATGGAGCTATGGTCGACGGATGGCTCCGCTGCTGGAACAAAGATTGTCGACGAAACCATCCCCGGTCCAGACAGTGTTCCCATCAAAGGCTTGGCCGCAACTGAGAACCATATTCTGTTACTGAATACCGAATCTTCGACGCAGCGGCAGTTACTTGTCGTCAAACCAGATCGCAATCCCGCGGACGCGACGGCTGATGGCATGGTCGACTTCGCCGATTTCCTGCTGCTGTTTCATAACTATGGTCGGACCGACGCCGAAGATACCGAAGACGGCGACTTCGACAGCAATGGGATTGTCGATGAAAACGATCTCGAAATCTTGGCTCTGAACTACGGCCTGCGACAAACGTTTTCATGAGGACAGGAAAGGGAGATCCGTTTTTCCTGTGACTAATTCGCCATCGGGTAGGGACATAGCACGGGATGAGAACGACAAAGTAGGGGACCGCTCCGCCGGTCCAACTCCGCATTATCCCCGGCATCCACCACTGCGTCTCTTTCGTACTTCCGAATTCGCTACGGTGATTTAGCTGCGGGATATTCACCAGTTGGATCGACGGAGCGATCCACTACTTTGAGCGACGGTAGTAGAAATACTCGCCCGCGCTGAGTCCAGCTTTGCTGGGATTGTCGGCGATATACTCTCGCAGGTACGCATACTGCTCGACATTTCGAACCAGGTGATCAAAGGGCTCTTGTTGCCAGAAGTGACCAGATTGATCAGTCATTCGGTTTATCTCGCGAGCTGTGAAGTGCAGCCAGGACGCGAACTGCTTTTCCATCGATGATTCACTGGGAAAAGCAGCCAGCAAGTGGACATGATTTGGCATCACCACAAAGTCGCCCATCTGGTAGCGATCACCGTCAAAGTGAAGCAAACTATCAGCAACAATCTGCGAGCACTCTGGATCTCGTAACGCACAAGCACCATGGCAGGTGTCCAAAAAAGTTTCTCGGCACCGATTGAAATGCCGAAGGAACTCGGCCTTCACGTTGGGCTCCAACTCTGGCAACGCGTCCTTCCAATAGAGCCCATCTCGAACACCTCGGTGCTCCAACCACGCGTGCCTTTCGCGTTCCCATCGCTCGTGCACTTCGCGAGGAATCGAGTCTTTCGTGCGAAACGTGACAAAGACGATTGCGCCAGCTTGCGACCAATGCGGCCGCATTCTTTCATTGATCGCAAATTCGCCTTTTGGGTCGAAGACTTCGCCGAGCATGATATGGCGGACGCCGTTTCGATTAGAAACCAGCTATTGTAGTGGACCGCTCCGCCGGTCCAACTCCGCAGCTGCTCCCATTCTGTGATTCGAATCGCCGCGGCCAGAACTGACGTGGGATACTCGTGAGTTGGATCGGCGGAGCGATCCACTACGTTGTAAGAAACGGGATGGAATGCATCACAACTCGGGAGTCATTGCCGGATTTTCCGCGAGCACGTTTGCCTTTCCGGCTCACCAATTCGAGGCGTTGAAATTTACTTAATGCATCAAGTGCGTTAGCATCGCAATGATTGGCCAAGTCTCGTCAGGAGCTACTCGTGATCAAGCGTTCTAATAATGTTGCGGTTCAAGTCCTTCTCAGTCTCGTCTGCCTTTATCCCGCAGTAGCCGATACAAAATCGGGGGACGTCGCGCTGACGGACGAGAACTACAAGGCGTGGCGTGATCACATCTTGCCTGCGGACGCGGATTTGGGCTGGCAGCAGATTCCTTGGTTGACGACTTTTCAAGATGGAATTTTGGAAGCTGATCAACGCAAGATGCCGCTACTCTTTTGGACGATGAACGGCCATCCGCTGGGCTGCACGTGAAACAATGGCGTTACGGGCCGGCGGTCCGTTTGGTCTGATCCCCAAGTAATTGAGTTCGCGAAGAAGTTCGTGCCAGCGACGGACGAGGTTTGGCGGCTTCAACGAGGCGATGATCCCGAGTGCATTTTCTTTCAAACGATGGCGAACAATGGGCACTACGGCGACAAACCAGGTGCATCGCGACAAGGCATCTACGTTTGCGCACCGAGCGGGAAGTTCCTCGCGTCGGTGAACTCAAACAATCCCGAGCGTGTTCTAGCTACTCTGAAACGCGGGCTTGAGGTGTGGGAAGAACTGCCGGCGTCGGAACGGCCACTAGCTGACGACGCGAAGATCCGACCGCGTCACCGTTGGGAAGACAGCTATCCAGCGGATGGGCTCGTGCTGACCATGTACACACGTGACTTGCCGGAGGACGCCAATCCAGATCAAGATCGCGCCCCAAAGTGGAACCAAGATCCGGTTTGGTTTTCCAAGTCTGAGGCACGTCAATGGTTGCCAGCCGAACTGACAGTCGGAGCCGAGCACACACTACCTCGGCCACTGGCGTTGCGACTTGCTTGTTTGCACCTGACGGATACCGTCAAAGGGCAGACGTCGACATTCTCTGAAGAAGAGATTAAGGAGCTCCAGATCGGCGTGAAGGTCGTCGCGCTCTCGAATGAGTTCGCGACCCTCGAAATAGCGGGCAACTCCTCTGCAGATTCAGCTCGCAAGTCACGTCGAACTTCGCCGCACGGTGTGAAAACGACGATGATGGGTAACGCGAAGTTTGATCTGAAGAAAGAACGGTTTGCACAATTCGAGTTGGTGGCGGTTGGCAAGCGATGGGGCTACACGCGATTCAATGGTCGGCATCGTGATGCAACCGAAAGCCCGGTTGGTTTCGTGTTCCAACTTGCAACAGAGCAGACACCACGCATCGCACCAGCGTTTATCGATCGCTACTCGGCGGATTGGGTGAAGCAACCGAAGTAACGTATTACAGAGAGCTCCTGTCAGATCTGACCCATGGGCAGACGAATTGCGAGCGACGATTCAAGACGTGGTAACAGACATTCCCGACGGATGCGCGAGCGGTTCGAGGCATCTCGAAATCAGCCCAAATCGCCAATAAGTACAATGTCCCCTTTTTAGTTGCTCTGACACCTTTTTCATGCTTCAAG
>CAYQMZ010000097.1:4930-14190 GCA_964418725.1 uncultured Pirellulaceae bacterium | reverse complement strand
TTCTGCTCGGTGGCTAAGCACCAGATTCGGCGGATCTGGTTTGGCTTCGGTTACGACGCAACGTAGCGTTTGGTCCAGCATCGTCGAGAAATCTTCGATGCGATAGAGGGACGCTTGGCTGGCTGGAATGAACCCACGAATGTTATTGATCTCGCATTCCAAGCCACCTTTGTTGTGGCCCGTTACTTTGGCTTCGACAACAACGCCTTCTTCAATATCGCTCCAGTCCGCGACCTGCACCGAGGCACCAGGTACGATCAGGTCATACATCTGTTCCGCCCGATTGAAGCCAACCGCGGTGACTTCCAACTTCGCACCCGGTTCAGGAGCTTCCTCGAATTGCTTCAACGGCACGGCACCGTTCTGTTGACCAGGCAGTTCAAAGATTACCGACTCACGGTAAATGCGAAGCACGGTCGCCTCGTAGCGACCATCCAGTTCGATGCTCTCAGACTTTGCCGTTACTTCTCCGGCAAGTAGACCGTCCACGTTTTCGCCCATCGCGGCGGCGATCTCTTTTTCCAAATCCTCATCGGACATTTCGAGATCGATGTCGTTCAGCGAAACAGCAACCGCCTCTGCCTCGGCTACGTCACTGGCTGCTGCCACGGGCTTCGTCGGTTCTGACGGAGAGGCGGCAGCCGGAGTTGTGGCAACCGGGGTTGCTGTGGGAGCGTCTGCGACTGGCGCGCTGGCAGCCGGCTTGGGCTCTACCTCGGTAGCGGCAGCTTCATCTTGCTCAGCATCACCACCTGCCGAGTAGGCCGCTACTTTGCTGGCTTGATCGGACGACACGAATTTCTCGCGAGGCTGCTGCTTGTGCACGGGCTTAGGAAGGACGGGGACGACCGTTTCCTTGCGTTTCTTCTTCACATCGGCGACGTAACCCGGCTTTTGCGAACCAATCTTTATCTGGCGTTTCGCTGACGAATCGCCGCCGGCATCAGCCTGCTGGCCGTCCGATTGCGGTGACGCGGTATCGCCGGCCTGAGGCTCAGCGGGTTTCGTTTCGGGCTTTGGAGCGGCAGACTTTTGCTCGTCAGTCATGTTCACACTTTAGATTGACTGGGAGAAGATGGGACAACGTAATAGGCGGCCGCGATTGCTTGCGTTGCAGAGACGCCACATAAACGACCAGCGACTCATTGTATCAGGGCCGATTCCCCCCACAATAATCCGCTGCGGCAGCCGTCAAATGTCGGCTGTTACGGCCGTGGGCTGAGCACTTCCCAACGATCTTGACACTTTTTCGGTTGATGGCGATGCAAGAATTTGATCCGACCCGCTACGGGACCAAGGTAGCAGAACTGCTCTCAACGGAGCTCTGGCCCGCCTCCGACTCCGGTGTGGGTGCCTGCGAGCTTGGCCCAGGGCGCCCCAACAGCTCGGCCAAGCCTTTGCTGAACTCGCTAGGACCAAATGACATCGTGGAGTCTGTTTCTGACCAGGATATGGCCGAATGCTGCATCGCTGGGCTCTGGCTGTGGCACAACTATTTAGACAGGTCACACGACTTTAGCCAAGAGATTCACTCCACCAGCGGCAGTCTGTGGCACGGCATCATGCACCGCCGCGAGCCGGACTATTCCAATGCCAAGTACTGGTACCGCCGGGTCGGCGACCATCCGATTTTCGTCGATCTTCACGAGACCGCGGTAGACCTGGCGTCAAAACATGAAGTCGAGGCCGCCGCTGGATCGCTGATTCAGTCGCCGAATTGGGATCCCTACGCGTTCGTTGATTTATGTGCGGTGGCCGCCCGAGGGCAGACAGACGTTGGCAACTTCTGTCAGGAAGTGGCTGTTTGCGAGTGGCAACTCTTGTTTGACTACTGCTATCAACAGGCATAGGGCGATTCCCTTTGCTTTTTGCGGGAACTGCGAGTGTGCGCCAACGGGAGAACCAACAGACAAGAGGTGGGATGAATTCTCAGGTCGGCTACAATATCGGGTTTGCCGGACCCAGAGAGCGCAACGGAAATGCCAGCGTCGGATATCGTTATCAAGGGAGCTCGCGAGCACAACCTACGCGGAGTCGACCTTGTCCTTCCAAGAAACAAGCTGATTTGCCTAACAGGCGTTAGCGGTAGTGGAAAAAGTTCGCTGGCGTTTGACACGCTGTATGCCGAAGGCCAGCGACGCTACGTCGAATCACTTTCCAGCTTTGCTCGGCAGTTCTTGGGACAGATGCCGAAGCCTGATGTTGACTACATCGGTGGTCTCAGCCCTTCGATCTCGATTTCGCAAAAGTCCGCCGGTACCAACCCACGGTCGACCGTCGGTACGATCACCGAAATCTACGACTACCTACGAGTTCTCTTTGCTCGGGTTGCAGATGGGCACTGCCCCAATTGCGGAAACGCGATCACGGCCCAAACGCGCGAACAGATCATCGGACGCATCCTGACGCTACCCGAGAACTCGAAAGTCATGATCCTTGGCCCCGTGATCCGTGGGCAAAAGGGCGAACACAAAGATCTCTTCATCGACTTCCTAAAACAAGGCTTCGTTCGAGCACGTGTCGACGGTGACGTTGTTCAACTGAACGACGATCTGAATCTCGATCGACAGATGCGTCACAACATCGAAGTCGTTATCGACCGACTGGTCATCAAGCAGGGAATACGTTCCCGGCTGGCGGAGGCTGTTGACCTCGCGCTCAAAATCGGACAGGGCACGCTGATTGTTGCTCAGTCGAGCGACGAAGAAGAAACAAAGAGCACGAAACGCGAAAGCAAACGTGCTGGCGGCAAGACAACACAACGCCGCGGTGGTCAAGCCGGTGACATGCTGTTGTCCATGGACTACGGGTGTTCGGATTGCGGTTTGGGATTCGAGCCGCCTAGCCCGCAACTGTTCAGCTTCAATAGTCCTCAGGGTATGTGTGAGGAGTGTGATGGGCTGGGCGAGTTCTATTCGTTCGATCCGAAACTGTTGGTCCCCGACCCTACGAAGTCTTTCGCGAAAGGGGCATTCGAGTTAATCGGCCCGTGGAAGGACATCAGCCGCTGGAAACGCAGTATCTATTCAGGTGTCGCAGAAAAAGTAGAAGGCAGCAACGACCTGCCAGAAGGCACACTGCTTGAGACTCCTTGGGAGGAACTGGACGCTCCTTTACAAGAACTGCTGCTTTGGGGAACTGGCGACGAGCACATCACCTTCACCTGGCGTGGCGGCAAGTCACCGATCAAGTACGGCGGCAGCTTCGAAGGCATCATTCCGGAATTGCTTTCGAAATATCGAAACAGCCAAAGCAAGATTCAAGTACGGAAGCTCGAAAAGTACATGAGCACGATTCCGTGTCCCGATTGCGAAGGCAAACGCCTTAATCGGTTTGCGTCCGCTTTCACCGTCCGCACAACTCACGAAGCCTTTGCTGACTCGCCCACATTAACGCTACCTGATGTTTGTGCGTTGCCCGTCAGTGATGCCAGAAATTTCTTTGAAGAGCTTGTACTGGACGAAACGCGTACGGTGATTGCCTCGGAGGTTCTCCGAGAAATCCGAGGCCGGCTGGGTTTTCTGCTCAACGTTGGACTCGATTATCTGACGCTTCACCGTACTGCACCCACGCTGTCCGGTGGCGAGACGCAGCGAATCCGGCTAGCAGGTCAGATCGGCTGCGGACTGGTCGGCGTCCTCTACATCCTCGACGAACCATCCATTGGTTTGCATCCACGCGACAACGACAGACTGCTCGAAACGCTCGAACAACTCCGCGACCTCGGAAATACCGTCGTTGTCGTCGAACACGACGAAGACACGATGCGAGCGGCGGATCACATTATCGATTTTGGTCCAGGCCCTGGCGTGCGTGGCGGGCACGTGGTTGCCGAAGGCACCTTGGACGTTGTCACCAAGAAAAAGGACAGTGTCACTGGACAGTTTTTGGGTGGAAAGCGAGAGATCGCGGTACCAGGGGAACGTCGCATATCGGAGTCGACGGAACCTAAAGAGGCGCCGCCAACTCCAATCAACGAGGACACTGGGCGTCCCATCCTGAAAAAGCCCAAACGACGAACAGCAACATCCGCCAATGAACCCGAGAGCAGGGTGGGCGATGAGTGGCTGAGCGTTTTAGGTTGTCGACACAACAACTTGAAAGACGTCGACATTCATATCCCGCTCGGATCTCTGGTCTGTGTTACGGGAGTATCCGGCTCTGGCAAGAGCTCGTTCGTCAACGACATTCTGGTCGAAGCACTCCGTCGCGACTTGAACTTGGGCGACGGCGACCCGGGCGAGCACAAGGCCATCAACGGCCTGCAGTTCTTAGACAAACTGATCGCGATCGACCAATCACCTATCGGCCGCACACCTCGTTCGAACCCCGGCACCTACATCAAAGTCTTTGATGACATTCGTGCTCTGTTCACCCAGCTGACGGAATCAAAACGTCGCGGCTATAAGCCAGGACGTTTCAGCTTCAACGTCGACGGTGGTCGCTGCCAAGCATGCGAAGGCAATGGCTCAACAAAGCTAGAAATGGACTTCTTGGCCGACGTGTGGGTCACGTGCCCGGTTTGTGAGGGCCATCGATTCAATCGCGAGACACTGGGCGTCAAATTCAAAGACAAGTCGATTGCTGACGTCTTGGAAATGGACATCCAAACGGCTCTCGAGTTCTTCGACAACATTCCAAAAATCCAGCACAAGCTTCAAACCCTGCACAACGTTGGCCTGGACTATTTGCAAATCGGTCAACCGTCTCCCACGCTTTCGGGAGGTGAGGCGCAGCGAGTTAAGCTGGCTCGCGAGCTTGTCAAAAAGAGCACCGGCAGCACCCTGTATTTGCTCGATGAGCCAACCACTGGATTGCACTTTGCGGACGTGCATTTGTTGCTGCAAGTCCTGCACAACTTCGTCGAAGCAGGAAATACGGTACTGGTCGTCGAACACAACCTGGACGTCATCAAGACTGCCGACTGGATTGTAGACATCGGTCCAGAAGGTGGCGCCAGCGGCGGGCAACTAGTCGCCTGCGGTACTCCCGAAGTCATCGCCAAGACGCCTGGCTCCCATACCGGCCGCGCGCTGGCTCCGTTCTTGGGCCTGAAGCCTTTGCCATTGAATGGAAAGGCAAGTTCCAACGGCGCAAAAGCCAGTACTCCGAAGAAGTCTTCTTCAAAACGCAAGAAGATCGAACTGGCCAAAGAAATTGAAATCAAAGGTGCCGAACAGCACAACTTACGCTGCGTCGACGCCAAGATTCCTCGCGATCAAATGACAGTCTTCTGCGGCCCCAGCGGCAGCGGTAAGAGTTCGCTGGCCATGGATACGATCTATGCCGAAGGCCAGCGTCGTTACGTCGAAAGCCTCAGTTCCTACGCCAGGCAATTTGTCGGCCAAATGCAAAAGCCTGTCCTCGAACATATCGAAGGACTGTCTCCGGCCATTGCGATCGAACAACAGAATCTCGGAAGTTCCCCGCGTTCGACGGTCGGAACCACCACAGAGATCTACGACTACTTGCGAATTTTGATGGCTCGCGCGGGCACACCGCACTGTCCAGACTGCGACAAGCCGATCGGCACTCAGACCTCCGATCAAGTCTGCGACAAAGTGATGGCCATGCCGGAAGGTACGAAGGCGTATCTGATGGCCCCTATCAACATCGAAGTGGGCCAAAAATTCGAAACCCTTTGGGAAGACCTGCGTGCGAACGGCTATATCCGCGTCCGAGTAAACGGCACGACCCACTCGCTGGATGCTCCGCCGCAAATCGATCGACGACGTCGGCACTCGGTCGAAGTCGTGATCGACCGTGTGATCATCAAGAGCAAAGAGAAAGCGAGAATCGCCGAAAGTGTAGAAGCAGCCTTGGCCGTCGGACGTGGTGTCATGCACGTCGCCGTTCAGAAGGAAGAGGTGGACGAATACCGCTGGCCGGTAACGATTCATAGCCAGCATCTAGCGTGCGAAGCTTGCGGGCGCAGTTTCGAACGCCTCACACCGCACAGTTACTCATTCAACAGTCATCTGGGTTGGTGCGAAGCCTGTGAGGGACTGGGGACGCAGACTGGTGCAAATCCCGCTGCACTGATTCGTGGTGGCGGGCTGACTCTGTCCGAGGGCGCATTGCTACTGTGGCCCGACGTGTCGTCCAAGATCTCGCAATGGATGCTTAAGGCACTGTCCGCTGAGACAGGAATTGCGTTGGATGTTCCTTTCGACGAACTGGACGCGCGGCAACGACGGATCGTCATGCACGGATCCGACGACCGCTGGTATTCAGTGTATCCACAGGGTCGCGTGCCAAAGAAGAAAGACGCCACGCCGCTATTCCAATTCCAATTCAAGGGGCTCTACCCGGCACTTGAGGAGGCCGCGCGATTGTCGCCTTCTCTACGCAACAGATTGGAACTGCTGGTTGACGAGGTGGAGTGTTCTGTTTGCGGTGGCAGCCGACTTCGCGACGACGCATCTGCCACAAAGTATCGCGGGCTCACGATCGATCAACTTTGCCGACAGCCATTGGGACAACTGCTGCCGACAATCGAAGGCTGGAAACTCACCGCGCGCGATCGAAAGATCGCAGGCGAACTGGTTCGCGAAGTCACCAATCGCCTTCAATTCCTAAACGACGTCGGTCTGCAGTACCTGACCTTAGGGCGACCTGCGGCAACGCTGTCGGGTGGCGAGGCGCAGAGAATTCGCTTAGCCAGTCAATTGGGCAGCGGTCTGACCGGTGTGTTGTACGTGCTGGACGAACCGACGATCGGACTTCACCCACGTGACAACACACGACTGATTGGTGCAATCCATAAGCTTCGCGATTTGGGTAACACACTGGTCCTTGTGGAACATGATCGGGAAGTCATCGAGAGCAGTGATGTCGTCATGGATTTCGGGCCGGGAGCTGGAAAGCACGGCGGAAACGTCGTTGCAAAAGGCAGCCCAGTCCAAGTATCCAAAAAACGAGATTCGGTGACTGGTCCTTATCTGTCGGGCAAGAAAGCGATCGGCGTTCCCGAAAACCGTCGCTTGGATCCAGCGGGTGAAATGATTCTGGATGGCCCCGCCGACGCGGAAGAGCCAACGGATCAGGAATCGACTACGAAGAAAGCTACAAAGAAGACCGCTAAGAAAAAGAAGGCCCCGGCGAAGAAGACTCCACTGCCGACGATGGGGGCTGATTGGTTGACAGTGGTTGGAGCCCGACATAACAACCTGAAGAACCAAGACATTTCCATTCCGCTAGGCACCTTTACGGCGATCGCCGGCGTCAGTGGCAGCGGCAAAAGTTCCTTTGTGAATGAAGTGTTGCATTCGGCCTTGGCCAAGCGGCTGCATCGAGCCAGTTCGATTCCCGGCGCCCACGATCGCATCGACGGTGTGCAATTCATCAACAAGGTCATTCGCGTCGACCAGAAGCCGCTCGGCAATTCACCCACATCGAACCCGGCGACGTACACCGGCGTGTTTGAGATTATCCGGCAACTGTACGCAGCCTTGCCGGAATCCAAGATTCGTGGCTTCTCGCAACGGCGATTTAGCTTCAACGTACCGGGTGGTCGCTGCGAAGAATGCGAAGGTAACGGACAGCTCTGCATCGAAATGCACTTCTTGCCCGATGTCTGGGTGACCTGCGAAACCTGCAAAGGAACTCGCTACAACCCTGAAACTTTGGAAGTGCAGTTCCGCGGACAATCGATCGCCGATGTACTGCGAATGACTGCGGCGGACGCAGTCCAGTTATTCGAGAACATTCCTAAGGTTCGCCGCATCCTGCAGACGCTATGCGACGTCGGTCTCGACTACCTGACGCTTGGCCAAGCCGCCCCCACACTGTCGGGCGGTGAAGCCCAACGAGTCAAACTGGCGGCTGAGCTGTCTCGACCAGATACCGGACGAACGCTTTATCTGCTGGACGAACCAACAACAGGACTACACTTCGATGACTTGGCAAAGCTGCTCGACGTCCTGAATCGTCTCGTGGATTTGGGCAATACTGTGGTTGTGATTGAGCACAATCTGGACGTCATCAAAACGGCCGATTGGATTATCGAGATGGGTCCCGAGGCCGGAGAGGCCGGGGGTCGCGTCGTCGCGTGCGGTACGCCTGAAACATTGGTCGACTACGCCACTCACTACGCAACTTCGAACGCAAAACAGGCGGCGAAGACATCGAAAGCAACGAAAAAGAAAGTTGCTGCCAAGAAGACGCCAAGCCTACCGAAGGCACTCCAGACGCTCACGGAGTCTCCACACGTTGTCTTGTCCGAAGAACGTAGCCATACAGGTGAAGCACTCGACGAGATGCTGAAGGCAGGTCCCTACGTCGTTCGTCCACGCTTTGATCCCAATGCCACAGAAGAAACAAAAGAAGAAGACCGCGACATTGCGGATCTCGGCGGCGGAGCGAAGATGCCTTGGGAAACTGACGGCAGAAAGTGGCACACCGAAGATCGCGTCGATCGGAAGGGCAAACCAGTTCATTGGGATGGGCAAATCCTTTCGTCGGTTGTCGACCGAATCCACGAACAAGGCAAATTCAGCGATACCGACTGGCAAGGCCGCAGCGTCGTGGAAATCTCTGCCGAGAAGAAGAGCATCGGCTGGTTCTTCCATGCAATCACGGCTGAGACCTGGTTGCTGAAAATGAAATTCCGTGTGGCAAAGAACACATTCAAGCGGGACCGATTGCAGGATCAGTTGAATCTGAAAACGCTTAACGAAATGGATGACTTGCCGATCTATGGCAACGAATCTCGAGTGAAGTGCAAAAACCTGCGGGGGCCTTGGCAGGAAATTGAAATCCGCGCACATAGCTGGGAGGAAATCGACACCCCCGAGTTTTGGGCGTTCATCGACAAAGCCGTCATTGGCTTCCATGCCTACCTCAGTCGATCGTCATCCGGCAATATCGAAGACGCAATGCCATGGAAAAAACTCGGCCGCAAATGGCACTTCAGCAAAAAGGGCTTCCCACCAAATTCGCCACCGAAGTGGGATATGGAGGTGCTTGAAGAACTCTGCGAAATGATGGGCGAGGTCGCTAACGAAGGTCAGTTCTTGTGGAACAATCAGCAGGTGGTCAATCTGTTCGTACCAGGACAGAAGACTGCCTGGGCGAGCGTTAAGACGAAGAAGACCGAAGCTATCGAGCTGTACCTCACAGTTCAAAAGGACTTGTTTACGTTTGGCGAATTGGCTGACATCGGTCAGGACGCGAACCTCGACGCGAGAGCTGTTGGACATGACTCCGTAACCCTACGGTTTGTCACCGCAGACCAACTTCAGAGTTCAGAATTCGCGGAA
>CAYQMZ010000097.1:0-4920 GCA_964418725.1 uncultured Pirellulaceae bacterium | reverse complement strand
GTACTGGGCGAGCGCGCGGAAGTGCTCCGCCGTCATCACGAGGCTGTCTTGCAGAAGAACTCCGGTTAGGCGGCGTTGTTCGGTTACAGCAACAACCTTCACATTGTCATTCAGGTGAACGCGTGAAACTTCTGATCATGGGCACGGGACCGTTTGCCGTCCCTAGCTTCCAGGCTCTATTGCAATCGGACCACGAAATCGTTTGTTTGATTACGCGTCCCGACAAAATTGCTCGAGGCCGAAAGAAGGCTCCACCCAATCCGATGCGTGACGCTGCCGAAGCGGCTGGCGTGACGGTGTTTTCGCCAGACAGCATTAACTCGCCTGAAGGACTCGAGTTACTGAAAACTCATCAAGCAGATTTGTTTGTCGTCTGCGACTACGGTCAGATCTTGTCCAAGGAAGCCCTGTCGCTAGCGCCGTTGGGTGGAATCAATCTGCACGGTTCCCTGCTACCCAGATACCGAGGCGCTGCCCCCATCAATTGGGCACTGCTGAACGGCGACACGGTGGCCGGCATTACCGTGATCCACATGACGCCCAAATTGGATGGGGGCCCGATGATCTGCCAGCGTTCTTTGGAAGTCGGCGATTCAGAGGATGCCGTGCAGTTGGAACAAAGACTGTCGCAGTTGGGAGTGGAAGCGGTAATTGAATCGATCGATCTACTGGCCGACTGGGATCGGCAATCAAGTATCGGAGAAACGCAGGCTAAAGACTCGGTAACCAAGGCGCCTCGCTTGAAGAAGTCAGACGGCGAACTGGATTGGTCACAGCCAGCCACGGAATTGTTCAATCGTGTCCGTGCGTTGAAGCCCTGGCCCGGAACCTTCACGAATCTGCTTCGCGAGGGCAAGCCCCCGATGCGAGTGATCATCCGCGAGGTAAAGGTCTGTGCAGCGTCTGATCCCGATGGCGTGCCGGGTGCCGCAATTGCAGCCGATGATGGAATCCAAATTCGCTGCGGTGATGGATCGCTTTCCATTCAACGTCTCCAACCCGCGGGGAAACGAGAAATGGATAGTGACGAGTTTTGCCGAGGCTACGGCTCGGAACTGCTTTTTGGCAAGGAGTGACGACAGATGAAGTTGTCAGTGTCGGTTCGCATTGCAGAAGGCTTTCTTTCGAAAGAGGTTCCAATCCTTCCGTTGGATGAAGTCGCCAGGATCGCCAAGACCGCAGGCTATGAAGCAATATGCATGCGTGCTTCTCAGGTTGGCGTGCAAACCTCGGACGCAGAGATCAACAACGCGGCGGATTTGTTGCAGTCGAGCGGCCGGAAGGTTTCCATGGTGACAGGCGATTTCGATACGGTCTACAACAACGACAATGGCCCCTTAGCACTCCGCAACATCCAGCCTTACTTGCAACTAGCGAAGCAACTTGGTGCGCCCATGATTCGCGTCGCTTTAAGAAAGCCAGAAGACATTGCTCATGCACAGTCGGCTGCCGACCTGGCCGCCCAAGAAGGGCTGAAGCTCGTGCATCAGTGCCACATTCAAAGTCTATTTGAAACTGTTGACGGAATCATCGAGACGCTGAAGGCCATTGATCGCCCCAACTTTGGGTTGATTTACGAACCGGCGAACCTGGAGCTGTGTGGGCAAGCCTACGTCGACGCAATCGCCAGACTCCAACCATGGATATTCAACGTCTATCTACAGAACCAATCCCTGCGAACTGACGGAAAGGTAACGCTGGAGACGTGGTGCAATGGCGATCAAACATTCAACATCATCCCCATCCACGAAACGGGAGGAGTTGATTTCGCCGCCGTAGTTCAAGGCCTTCGTCAGGCCGAATACACAGGCACGGTCACTGTCCATCAGTCAGCGGGTGAAGGCGAAGATCCGTTGACGTCGACTTCCCAAACAGCCGACTACCTGCGGTCACTTATCCAAGCCTAATTGACGTGACCGCTGCAGGATCAAAGGATTGGTCTAGTCAACGCTGACTAGGGAATCGACGTCTGGATTGTCGTCGTCGACGATTGGTCAGACTCGTACTCAGCAATTAGATCTTCCAATTGTGTTTCAATATCGACCAACACGTCCTCTTGCCGAGATTGCCGTGTTTCAAAGAGCGTCTCGAGCTGCAGTAATCGCTCTTCCCATGTCTGAAGATCAGATTTCAGTTGAACGTTATCGTTGCGCAATCGCTCGGCGAACTCTGTCGCTTTTTTAGCAAGCTTCTCCTTGCGTCGATTATCCTCTTGGACCTCCGTGAGTTTCTCTCGGAGTCGCGCATTTTCTTCTTTCGTCTCTTTCAACTTGCCCACAACTTCCACCATCGCCGACATCGAAAAGTCACCAGACTTCTTTGCGTCAGCGTCCGTCGACGTCTTGCTCGATAGCACGGACGGAGGCGTCGGAGGCATACTGTCAGTGGGTCGATCATCCGTGGGAACCGGCACCGTCTGCGCGAGCTGTTGAGAAGCCTGTTGCATCGCGGCATAGTGCGGAACGTTGGGCTGAATCACATTCGGCTGCACATAGCCGGCGGCCGGCTGCTGTTGCATGTAGCCCTGGGTCACAGGCATAAACGCCTGCGCATTCTGCACCTGAGTTTGGCCCGACATGATCTGCGGCGGACACATACTGTTGGACATCGTGAAAATCCGACGGCAGCCAGTATTTAGCGTCAACAAACCGATCAAGGCCATCAAACCGACAGTTCGCCACAAACGATTGGGTAACATCGATCGTCTTTCGATCATCGACATATTGAATCCTATTTTCATTTGCCAGCAGAATCGTATTCGCATTCGATGCTCAACTGCTCGCCGCAACTGCAGGTAATGTGAATCGCGCGAACCACTTCTCCATCGCGTTCCAAATTCACCTGCCATCCGTTGCTGGAGTGCATATTGGGAATGGAAACCACGACGGGGCGGCCGCCTTCACGTACGGTGCGTTCACTCAGAATGTGGGGGGAGTCCTGCGTTGGCATGGTGGCAGTCCTTTGCGCGTTCTAATCAACGCAAGGCTATACAGATGTTTTGGACTGCCCAGCCATAGGAAAAATGCTGCAATCTTCAATTCGTCGATCGCAATCTGATTCTGCTTGCGACCCGTCCGCCGCCCGACCGAAAGTGCAGCCAGCCACTGCAGTTTTCAATTCGCGGGCAAAAATGGCGACTAAGGTGACGTTGGCAGTGGCAGAGGACCGAAAACGCGGGTAGCCCACGGCGCGAGAAGTATCCAGCCTGGGGCACACAACCTAGGCGCAGCTACAACGTGGCCGCCAATAGGTTGGCGGTCCTAGGCGTGGTTCGTACGGAATTTCATCGCTTCAGAAAGCGTGAATTCAGCCTTGGCCAAGATTCTGGAAATCCGCGATTCAGATAGGCTGAGTACTTCGCCAATTTCTCGTAGGCGAAGGTCTTCCAGATGGTACATCGTGACGACTAAACGTTCCTGCTCGGGCAAACACTCAATGCAATCTGCGAGCAGCGACTGCAACTCCTTGAATTCCAACAAGTCACATGGCTCTTCGGCGGATTGTCGTTTGATTCCCTCGATCGCCGTTTCCTCATACGACTGCGACCGAGTCGTACGCATCGCATGCAGACACTCTTCAATTTCAGGGATCGACATGCCGGTGAGCTCTGACAGAGCTTCTGTCGTTACAGGTGGATCCAGTTGTTCGCTGGCCTGACGAATCAAGCCAATCTTTTGGATCATCTGTTTCGATAGTGGACTATTCCTTCTCAGTTCGTCCAAAACGGCACCTCGAACGCGTGGATAAGCAAACGTTCGAAAGTCTACGCCACGCGAATCATCGTAGCGCTGCGATGCCTCAACTAAACCCAACATTCCCGCCGCTTCAAGATTCTCTAGATCAATTCGATCTGGAAGATTGGCCACCGTCTTGCGCACGACATGGCGCGCAAAGTCCACGTGATTTATGATCAATTCATCACGCGAACTTCGATGCGAAGCTTCTCGGTAAGCTTTAGATCCTTGCGACAGAGTCATGACTTAGACTGTCCCCGCCTCCTGTTACTACGTTGTGGCGGAACGATGGCATTCAGCGTACGCACCCCCAGTGAACCGACCATGCCTGCAACGGTCGATGCAACGCAAACGCGTTGAAGAACAACCATGGGCTCGATGCCTCGTGCAACACAGGCAAGTGTTGTGAATGCACCCATGATCATCCCGATGATGATGCCCCAAGGGCGTGAAGCAAGCTTCGAATTCGTTTCGGTCATGCGGCAGGCTCCAGTTCATTGCTAGGAGCATTGGCTTCTCGTGGTGGAAACACAGCATCTTTCTTGATGATGTGGACGAAGCTGATTTGTGCGTCCGACGGAATCTCGTGGTAGGCGACCACGGACAGCTCAGGAAGTGCGCGTCCAATCGTTTGTCTTAACGCTCTTCGTAGAGTCCCGTCCGCCAGCAGCGCCACCTCGTCGCCTGCGGCACCCGCTTTCTGCCATTGCGTATTGAGTTCAGCAATCAGTCGCTCTAAGGCCTCCGGCATCAGCGATAGCGAACCGTCACGCATCATTTCACGGAACATTGCCTCCAACGGCGGCTCGCAAATCATGGCCATGACTTTGCCGTCTTCGTTGCGGAATCGATCCACAATGTCACGAGCGATCGCGATTCGAACCAACTCCACCAAGTCCGATGGCGACTTCACTTTGTGAGCGTGCTGAACGACAGCTTCTAAAATCCGCGTCAGATTTGTGATCGGAACGCGTTCCTCTAACAGCATCGTGATCAACTGATGCAGGTCGCCCATCCGAATCAGTTCCGGCTTGATTTCATCCACAACCGTGGGCGCAGACTCCTTCAACTTGTCGAGTAGCTTTGTAAGATCTTCGCGGCTGAGAAGTTCGTGCGCGTGTTTCCGAAGCACTTCGCCAAGGTGGGTAATTAGCACCGTGGCACTGTCGACCACGGTGTATCCACC
>CAYQMZ010000096.1:0-14204 GCA_964418725.1 uncultured Pirellulaceae bacterium | reverse complement strand
AGGGTAGAACTAACTCGTTGTTCGCCCTCCCCGACACACTCGCTAAAGCTCGGTGACGACCCTCCCACGAAAATGCCATAAAACATGGAGGAGTTAGCTCGTGGGAGGGTGAAGTGAGGAAGCGAGCAATCGACGTACTTGTGGGTAATGACAAGGTCGACGTCGGGGGGCCATAGAGTCGCCTTTCACTCCGTGAAAGCCATCGCTCTCTAATTCTCAATTGAGAGCGTCGTTTTCGGGCTCGGTGAGAGCTAGGCGAATGAGACGGTTACTGCGCGAGTGCTGGTGAAGGACTCGTAGCCTCGTCCACTACACTACCGACCGAAGATGAACCTGAGCTGGCACACACGCGGTCGTCTCTAGCTTGCGATTCGCTCGTACTTCATCGCTGCTACTTCTAAGGGCAGCAGACCAACAAGCAGCTCACGAATACTCTGCGGTCGTCGAATCGGTTGCTTGGCCGTCATACGGCTCAGTAGCCTCACAAGCTCATCTGGAATCCGAGCGTTAAACTTCCGCGGATCAGGGATTGGCTGGTTGCGGTGCAACTCGATCAACTTGGCAGCGTCTTTACCCGCGAATGGAAGATGCCCCGTTAGCATCTGGAACAGCGTGATGCCCAGACTGTAAATGTCGCTTCGCTGATCGGAGGCGTAGGCCGATGTCATCGTTTCTGGAGCGACATAGTTCAGCGTACCTCGAGCGGTTCGCGTTTCGGTCATCATCGCCTCGCTTTGCCGCAACGCGAAACCAAGATCAATCAGTGTCGCATGGCCTTCTTGAGAAACCATGATGTTCTCGGGCTTCACGTCGCCATGGAGCCACCCCTTCGCGTGGAGGGAATCGAGCGCCTCAGCAACCTGCCGGGTAATCCACAGTGCCTGCCTCACTGAAACATACCCGGTCTTAGCTAGTACCTGAGCGATCGACACCCCCTTCAGTCTTGGCATTACGAGGTAATTCCCGGCCTCTCCAAAACTGGCTTCCAACACTGCAACCAGGTGTTGATGTGACACCTGGCTTGCCACCTCGACCTCACGTCGAAGACAGTCAATCGCCAATTCATCTTGATCAAATTGCGATCGGAGCATCTTCACCGCATAGTCCGCCGGCCAATTTGGTCGACAGCCCATCGGTCTCGCTAGGTAAACATCCGTGAAACTGCCCTTACCTGCGAGCTGCGTCAGCTGCCACTTCCCAACACACTTCAACGGTCGCAGACGTTCACCCAAACGCGAATGACGCGTCGCAGGCCGAGATACTTTCGTTGCCGATTTCGTTTGGCTGATGTTACCGGCAAGACGTTGCGAGGTTGTGATGTTTGTGGTGCTCATAGTGGCTGCAGAAACTCTTCCGGTGAGCGTACAGAGATGGCATTATCCGTTCGACAAAGCAAACTCATCGAACCCAATGACGTAAGCTCTGCCGATATCCCGGGAATCGGCAACAAGGTAAGCGAAGTTGAGGTTGCGGCTGGCGAGTGTGTGAAACTGTAACGTGTGTGCCGCTAGGCGGTTCCGATCGAGCGGCCTGCATGGCTCACGTACAGCAACGGCAATCCGGCTTCGAATAACCGACAGTCAGATAGACTCCCTATTTGTCCGACCGCACGTACTAGTTATGCTCGGCAATCGTTCCGAACCATTTTTTGCGGCTGGCAGAAACGGCGCACGATCGGATGCTGAATTCAATCATTGTTGGAATTCTTCTAACGTTCACCACGGTAGGTATTCACGCGGCGGGAACGACTTGGTGGATTTCCTATCTCCGGGATCACGAAGCCACGCTCAGATCGCAACGCAACGGTTGGCTGCTTCAAAACCGACTGCTTGGCTCGACCGCCGTCGTTCTTTTATTGCTCCACGTATTGGAAGTTGTCGTTTGGGCTTGCGCGTTTCGCATTCTTCGCTTGTCCGATATCCAGAGTTTTGAAGAAGCCACCTACTTCTCGGCCGTCACTTTTTCGTCGCTCGGCTACGGCGACGTGGTAGTGACCGGGCCATGGCGAATGTTGGCCGCATTGGAGTCGATGGTCGGACTGCTGATATTTGGTTGGAGTACCGCTTTACTGTTTGCATTGGTGCAACGAATCTGGCAGCAGCGGTCAGCCAACCAGAGTCAGTGAATTGGCCACTGAGTGGCACTTGTTCGTTCGAATGGGCCCAAGTTCATCGCGACCGAGGCGAATCGGTTGCGAGTGTCCGCTGTGCTGCCTAGACTAGCCACTTCTAGTTGCGGTTCTTAGATCCCTGGGGTCAACGGTGGTCTATTCGTATGCGTCCGGACTGTTCCGGCGTCGCGACGAATCGCATCCCATCATCTTGGTCAAATTGCAGGTTTCATCATGAAGTTGTCACTTCGAAACTCATGGGTTTGGGGCATCTGCCTGGTCTCCTTCTTATGCGTCGCCTCCGGTTGCTCGATCGAATCACAGGATGCCAGCAAGCCAATTCAAACGGCCAATTCTTCTGGTGGCATCGCCGACGATGAAAAGCCAACGATCGCCTACGTTACCAACGGCATCGCTTCGTTCTGGACCGTCGCGGAAGCAGGTGCTTTGAAGGGTGGCGAAGACTTCAACGCAGACGTTTTGGTACGCATGCCGCCCGATGGAGCCGGTGATCAAAAGCGGATGTTGGAAGAACTCATCAACCAACAAGTCGACGGCGTCGCAGTAAGCCCCATCAACTCAGAAAACCAGTTCGACATTCTGTCACAAGTGGCTGAAGCAACGAATCTGATTACGCAAGACTCCGATGCCCCGAAGGTGCCGCGAATGGCATACATCGGAATGGACAATTATCTCGCCGGTCGGATGTGCGGCCAGTTGGTCAAAGAAGCGATTCCAGATGGCGGCGAAGTCATGATCTTCGTTGGTCGCCTTGGCCAGTTGAACGCTGACCTCCGACGTCAGGGAGTCATTGATGAATTGCTCGATCGCAGTGAGGACTCGTCGCGTCGCGATCCAACTGGTGAAGTCTTGAAGGGAGACAAGTACACAGTTCTGGATACACGAACTGACAACTTCGACTTCGCGAACGCCAAGGCACAAGCCGAGGACGCCATCGTGAAGTACCCAGAGCTTGATTGCATGGTCGGACTGTTTGCGTACAACCCACCAAACATACTTGAGGCATTGGCCGGCGCCGGAAAGCTTGGCCAAATCAAGGTGGTCTCGTTTGATGAAGATCCCGCATCTCTGCAAGCCATCAAGGACGGCACCTGCGCCGGGACGATCGTTCAGGATCCGTACAACTACGGTTACAAATCTGTCGAGCTTCTTACCAAGCTGGCACGTGGTGATCGATCTATGCTGCCGACGAACAAGGACAAATTCATTGACATTCCGGCTCGTACCATTCGAAAGGACAATGTCGACGAGTTCTGGAAGCATCTGGATGAATTGACCGGCAAACCCAGCCACCCAGACAATGTCGCGGCTGGTGGCACAGCGTCAGATGCAGTACATGCGGAAAACTAGACGTTGCAACGCGAACGCAGGGTCAGAGCAGCCCTGCTGAGCACGTCACTTCGGCTAACAATCCGAGTTGTGACGGATTAAGATATGGGTCTCGACGGGTCACGTGAGTGGCCCGTTTTTTTGCCCTCCCATCTCTGGTCGTTTCTTACGCTCACGCCGATGTCCGAGACTCCCCTTCTCGAAGTTCGAAATCTCTCCAAGAGCTTTCCCGGTGTTAGAGCCCTGTCTGGTGTCAATCTAAGGCTGGACGGCGGAGAAGTCCTCGCTTTGATTGGCGAAAATGGTGCCGGCAAGAGCACGCTGATGAAGATCCTCGCCGGCGTCCAAGAACAGGATGAGGGCGAGATCCTACTGAACGGCATCTCAGTTCGCTTTGCAAACGTCGAACAGTCGCTGCAATGCGGTATCGCCCTGATCCATCAGGAATTGAATCTTTCCGACAATCTCGAGGTCGGCGCAAACATCTTCCTTGGTCGCGAGCCAACGTTCTGCGGACTGATCGACAAGCGCCGAATCCACGACGAATCCAAACGGTTCCTCGATATGGTGGGACTGGATGTTTCACCCAACACGTTGGTCCGCGATCTCACGATCGGTCGGCAACAGATGGTCGAGATTGCCAAAGCGCTCTCAATCAACGCACGTGTGTTGATCATGGACGAGCCGACTTCTAGCCTTTCGTCCAAAGAGACGGAAGCGCTATTTCAGGTCGTCGATCAGTTGCGTGATTCCGGTGTCAGCGTGATCTACATTTCTCATCGCCTGCGAGAAGTGAAACGACTGGCGGATCGTGTGACGGTATTTCGCGATGGGGAAAACGCAGGTGACCTGGATCGGCACGAGATCAATCACGACGCGATGGTCAGCTTGATGGTCGGCCGCGATATTTCTCAGTTCTATGCTCGGAAAGAGAACACGCCCGGTGAAGTCGTGCTTGAGGCTCGTGATTTGGTCACGCCTGCCAACCCCGCACACGCGTTGAACTTTTCAATTAGGGCCGGCGAAATTGTTGGCATCGCCGGGCTAGTCGGTGCCGGGCGAACCGAATTGATGCAAACACTCTTCGGCGTCGCTCCAGCCGTTTCCGGCCAGATAATCGTGAATAGGGTGCCGGTAACTCCAAAGTCCAGCATTGACGCGATCAACGCCGGCATCGCCTTGGTCCCGGAAGATCGAAAACAACAAGGTCTTGTCATCGAGATGCCCGTGACGCGCAATGTCTCGCTGGCCGGTCTGAATCGTAATGGCACCATGGGATTCCTGAACCACGGTGCTGAAGCCCGAGACACAGATCACTGCATTCGCAAGCTTCGCGTCAAGACGCCGAATGCCGAGCAGATCGTCCAGTACCTATCCGGCGGCAATCAACAGAAGGTCGTGCTGGGCAAGTGGCTTGCTCTGCGACCGCGAGTGCTGTTGCTGGATGAACCGACGCGAGGCATTGACGTTGGCGCAAAACAAGAGATTTACCAACTGATGGAAGAGTTGGCGGAGGAAGGCGTTGCGATCCTGTTCGTCAGTAGCGAGCTGGAAGAAGTGATGGGAATGTCGGATCGTACGTTGGTCATGCACGAAGGTCGATTGGCCGGAGAGCTGCAGCGTAGCGAGTTAAGCGAAGAATCCATCATGCAACTCGCAACAGGACAAGACACGGTGAACACGTGATGGGGTGGGGCTTGCGTTCTACTCCGAACGTTGTCTCGCAAGCCAGTTGTTACGTGAGCTGGGCCTAAGTCAGGCGGCTCGATAAAGAAGAACGTCAGATGAACAAAATTCTCGGTATCTTTGGGTTGCTTCTGTTTGTTGGCATCTTTACGTCGGTACTCAGCAGCAGCTTTGACACAGCCTACAACATGTACAACGTGGCGCGCTGGAGCGCAACGTTTGGCGTCATCAGCATTGGGGCTGCCTTCGTCATCATTACCGGTGGCATCGATCTATCAGTGGGCTCGTTGATTTCACTGGCCGGTTGCATGCTTGTGATTTCGATCAAGGACTGGGGGCTGTCAATCTACGCAGCACTTGCCCTTGTGATGGCCTTTTCTATGGGCATCGGCTTGGTGCACGGACTGTTCATTACCAAACTGAAACTGCAACCGTTCGTGGTCACGCTGTTCGGCTTCCTGGTCTACCGTGGGCTTGCGCGCTGGCTGGCATCGGATCAGCCGCAGGGTTTTGGTCAAGACCACCGGGATGGACTGCGTCAACTTGCGATTGGAAAACCTTGGATTGGCTACGAAGCGAACTTGGCATTCATGTTTGCGGTTGCCGGAGCGTTATTTGCGATCTACTTCATCTGGAGAATCGTCCAACCAGCCAACGAAGGTACGACGGGGCGGTCCACATCAATCGTGGGATTTGCATTCTCTACCCTTATCACGGCCATCGGTTGTTCTCAGTTTTTGGGTGGCGAGAATCCGCTGGTCATGCGAATCGCCGGAATGCCGATCGAGCTAGAACCTGCGACGTTGCTGTTTTACGTCGGACTGTTGATCTTCATTCCAACGTCGTTGTGGACCGTATTTCGAGCAGTGACGGCTAAGGAATCGAAAGCGATCGTTCCAACGATTGCTCTGTTCGTAAGTGCTGCTGTTTTCGGACTGGTTGCCTGGCGAGCCGCGCCGATCTTTGAACAGATCTCACCGGGCGACGTCGAACAACAGACGCTTGGTTTCATTCAAATGCAAGGCAAGAACATGCGCAACTTTGTGATGCTGCTTGTGTTCTTGTCCACGGGAGCACTGATGGGCACGATCGGCTGGCTTGGAAGTGCCGTTTCGAAGATCGACAAGTCGATGCGTCCTGTACTCTTGGCTGTCGTGGCGTCCGGCGTCATGTGGTTAGTCGGAATGACAAAGCTTCCTAGTACATCGATCCCGATGCCTCTGTTGATCCTAACCGGCTGTGCGATCGTTGGATCGATCTTCCTAAATCAGACGATCTATGGACGTTACCTATTGGCATTGGGCCGGAATGAGGAAGCAGCCAGATACAGTGGCATCAACACCGATCGAATGGTCATCCTCGCCTACGTCATTTGCTCCGGGATGGCTGGACTGGGTGCCATCCTCTTTGCGTTAGACATCAACAACCTGCAACCAGTCAGTCACGGAAACATCTACGAGTTGTATGCGATTGCGGCGGCAGTACTTGGAGGTTGCAGCCTGCGTGGCGGTGAAGGAACCATTCTGGGCGTGATCATTGGGGCGGCCGTGATGCGAACGATCTACAACGCGATCAACACGCTTGGAATCGATACGAAACTCGAGTGGTTCGTACTGGGAATTGTGATCTTGGCCGGTGTTGTGGCTGACGAGATGGTCAAACGCGTCGTCGCCGCAAAACGAGCAAAACTGCAAACGCAGGAGACATGACCGGAGCGGTAGATGAGCTCCGCTAACGAAGAAAACCCGTTTCTCCCGCCCTCGACCGACGATTGCTACCGCGATCCACGACTTCACTATGAGTTCGACTTGTCGTTCGAATTCACCGAAGAAGACTTGCGAGATGCACTTCGCCGGTACGCCAACGACAATTCGCTGGTGGTCCTCTTAACGCTGTTGGCACTGATACTCCCCAGTGTAGCGATTGCCTATCTCGAGGAATTCCGCGGAGTTGATTTCCAAGATTTCGACCTAATCACTGGAGGTCTGCTCTCCGCCGGATTCGCAGGCGCTACGTGGTATCTGGCGACACTCCCTATCCGGTGGCTAACGGAAAAACAACTTAGACAAAGCCGACCACTCGGCCTCGGACGCAAACGTGTGCGACTCCTTGAGGAGACAATCCAGGTGCTTGTCGACGACGACGCCTATGAGTTCACACTGGACTCGGCCATCATCAAAGCATCGAACTCGCCTCGCAGCGTCATTGTCGAATTTCGGCGGCATCAGATTCTCTGCCTTCCAAGTGCTGCGTTTCACGATCGGCCGCATCAAAAGGAGTTCCTGGCGGCGTTAAAGAAGCGAATTCGCACCCACGCCCGTGTCTTTTGGACGACGCGTTGAGCTGTTTTGGCGGTAAACTCGCCACAGAACAACCATACTCTCGACGCATCGCAATCATCCAGACCATGCATTGGATTAATTGCTCGATTTCACCAATACTTCCAGTGTTGACTGGCCAGTCTGCAAGAGATCGTTCAATCTGAACCCAACGCAAGGAAAGATCATGTCCCAGATCCGCATAGGCCGAACAGCGGCGACCGTGGCGCTGCTGTGCTTCGCTGCTGCCACTGGATTCGCACAACAGACGCAGCTCACAGCTACCAAACAGGCAAAACCCGATATCAGCAAGTGTCCCGTGATGACGGGCGAAGCTGGTTCATACCGGCACACAGCCGCCAGCTCCTTGAACAACGGCGACTGGTGGCCTAACCAATTGAATCTGCAGGTTCTGCATCAAAACTCGCAACTGAGCAATCCGCTAGGGGCGGAATTCAGTTACGCCGATGAGTTCGCCAAACTGGACTTGGAAGAGCTAAAACGCGACGTGGATCAAGTTCTCACCACATCGCAAGATTGGTGGCCAGCAGACTACGGACACTATGGTCCGCTCTACGTTCGTCTAGCGTGGCACAGTGCAGGTACTTATCGCGTCGGCGATGGTCGCGGTGGTGCATCGGACGGCACCATTCGCTTTGCGCCACTCAACAGTTGGCCCGACAACGGCAACTTGGACAAAGCCAGGAGATTGCTTTGGCCCATCAAGCAAAAGTACGGAAACAAAATCTCGTGGGCAGATCTGATGATCTTCACAGGGAACTGCGCTCTTGAGTCGATGGGTTTCAAGACAATGGGATTTGCTGGCGGTCGCGAAGACGTTTGGGAACCACAGACAGACATCTACTGGGGTCCGGAAAGCGAGTGGCTGGGCGACAAACGGTACAAAGGTGAACGAGAGCTGGACAATCCGTTGGCGGCCGTGCAGATGGGTTTGATCTATGTCAATCCAGAAGGCCCTAACGGCAAACCAGATCCGTTAGCGTCGGCTCGTGACATTCGCGAAACATTCGGCCGCATGGCTATGAACGACGAAGAGACGGTGGCTCTGATCGCTGGCGGTCATACCTTCGGTAAAGCCCACGGAGCGGCCAGTCCAGAGAATCATGTTGGCCCCGAGCCCGAACGCGCGACCATCGAACGACAAGGACTTGGCTGGATCAGTTCGTACGGCAAAGGAAATGCGGAAGACACGATCACCAGTGGATTGGAAGGAGCTTGGACTTCGACCCCAACTGAATGGTCGAACGGTTACTTCGAGAATCTGTTCGGTTACGAATGGAAGCTGACGAAGAGCCCAGCCGGTGCATGGCAGTGGACACCGACGGACGACGGTGCCCAAGGGACCGTACCCGATGCTCACGACGATTCGAAGTCACACGCACCGATGATGTTCACAACCGACCTAGCCCTGCGAATGGACCCGGCATACGCAAAAATCTCTAAGCGATTCCACGAGAATCCGGAAGAGTTCGCAAAGTCGTTCGCCAAAGCTTGGTACAAACTCACACACCGTGACATGGGACCTGTTGCTCGCTGCCTGGGTCCGTGGGTACCTGAGCCACAGTTGTGGCAAGATCCAGTTCCGTCGGTCGATCACAAACTCGTCACGGCTCAGCAGGTCGCAGAACTTAAGTCTCAAATCCTAGCCACAGACTTAACCGTACCTCAGTTGGTTTCAACGGCATGGGCCAGTGCTTCCACTTATCGAGTGACGGACAAGCGAGGCGGCGCAAACGGGGCACGCATTCGACTTGCTCCACAAAAGGACTGGGAAGTCAATCAACCAGCCCAACTGGCCAAAGTGATCGGCAAACTTGAAGCGATCCAAACCAAGTTCAACGGTCAGCAAAAAGACGGTACACAAATCTCACTAGCCGATCTGATCGTGCGGGGCGGATGCGTGGGTGTAGAGAAAGCGGCTTTGGAGGCGGGGCATCAGGTTCAAGTGCCGTTTACTCCAGGACGAACGGACGCAACGCAAGAGATGACCGATACCGAATCATTTGCGGTCCTGGAACCGAAGTCCGACGGATTCCGAAACTTCCAGAGTCGAGAAATCGATCGACCTGCGGAAGAACTGTTGGTCGATCGCGCTCACAAACTCTCACTTACCGCCCCAGAGATGACGGTGCTGGTTGGTGGCTTGCGAGTCTTAGGAGCGAACGCAGGCGGTGGCCCGCTGGCGGAACTCGGCGTCTTCACCGATCGTCCCGGCACGTTGTCCAACGACTTTTTCGTCAATCTGCTGAACATGGACACACAGTGGAAGAAGTCACCTGTTTGCGATCATTTCTTCGAGGGTCGCGATCGTAAGTCGGGCGATGTCCGCTGGACCGCAAGTCGTGTTGATTTGGTGTTCGGCTCGAATTCGCAATTGAGAGCGATCGCGGAAACCTATGCCTTCGACGATGCGAAGCAAAAGTTTGTAGAAGACTTTGTCGCGGCATGGACCAAGGTGATGAACCTAGATCGATTCGACCTCTAAGCATTCGACTGGTCGAACGAGACTGTTCGAGACGACATCACGATACCGAAACTAGGGCTGTTCAAAACGAGCAGCCCTTTTTTCGTGAAACGTCTCGAACCACGGCCAAATTCGGTGGCCACACCGATAGAAATCCGCCAGGATTCGAGAACCGACACCAACTCTGCTGCGACTACCTATCTGAGGAGACAAAACTTGGAAGAATCGCAGCAAAAAACAGCCGACGCGTTGCTCGCACTCCGGTGCCAACTTGGAGAACCGGATGCCTGGGAGCAACTTGTTCGGCAATGGCACCCACGCCTTTGGCGATTCACATCCGGAATGCTCTCCGACCAACAGGTCGCGGAAGATGTTCTGCAAACAATTTGGCTACGTGTCGTGCGGTCTCTTATTCGATTGAAGGAGCCCGAAAAGCTGGCTGCTTGGATGTATCGAGTCGCGCGTTTTGCGATCGCCGATCAGCTTCGGCTGCAGTACCGCCAGCCGCCGCAAGAAGTGCTCCCAGACATCGAGCAAATCGACGACAGCTCTGAAATGTTCGACATGCAGGATTTTTTGCAAACCGGACTCTCACAGTTGCACCCCAACGAACGAGAGGCCGTGGTTCTGCACTACTTGGAACTGCGGCCTATCCAGGAAGTAGCCGAGATCTGTGACGTCCGACCGGGAACGATCAAGTCACGTCTGCATCGCGCTCGGAAACAGATCCGCAACACACTCAACGAAAGGGAAGTAAATGAATAGCCAACCGATCCCAACCGCCCAACCTCCGATACAGACGACCGAAAGAGCCATGGCACTGGTTCGGGGCGAACTGTCATCGACAAGACGGTGGATTTACCGTTGCCTATTGGTTGCCGTCAGCTTGTTGCTGGCCTTACTCTTGACGCTTTGGGCCACGGAGCCCGATCCGCTGCCGATGCGGACACACATTGCATTCGGAGTCATTTCCACAATAGCGACTGGATGGATTGCCGTTCTCACCACGATTCTCATCGCAAGGAATTGCCCGTCTGCCATCGATCGATTGGCTACCGCGTGGATGGCAACGGTCGCGTCTTCCGCGTTTTGTGTCGGGGCAGTCGCGATTGCGGTACTGCGAGAGAACTGGTCCGCGGTTGGCACTGTGCTTTGTACCGGAGCCGCGTTCGTAGTTGCATCGGTATTGCTACTCCGGTCCACGTACGCTCACCGACGGTACCTTCAACAGCAGGTTTCGCAACTGACTGGGGAACAGTAGTTTGACTGGCAAACCACTTCACGAAAAAAGGCGGCCCGTTTCCGGGCCGCCCAGCAATGCCGGTTGGATTGCAATTCAAGTTTGCAAGCTTAGTGGTAGAACCGCAAACCAACCAAATAGGTATCAAACTCGGGATCCGTCATACCGAGACTGGCTCCCGTCATAGCGTTGTGAACATCAACTTCAGATGTCCAGAGAATTCGGTACTCGCCGAATAGATCAATGGCCTGAGACAGTGCCATGTTGACCCCGAAGATGCCCTGCCAAGCCAGCTTCGTGTCATCAACTTCGATATCTAGCCCGGTGGACATCAGCTCGCCGTCAAAGCGAGCCAGTCCGATTCCCGCTCCGAAGTACGGACTGATGTAGCTAAGCGGGCCGCGGTTGTTCAACTCGAACACGGTATTGAACATCAGCGTGTGGACGTCCAGGTCACCCTCCAAATCGTAGGGAGTCCCAGCAACCGTCAACCGTTCCCCCGCCGACTCGCGATAGGAGTACTCAAACTCAGCACGTAGGCAACGAGTTACGTAGCGACCTTTCGAGATGCCCGCGATCCAACTGTCTTCGAAGGATCCAAGCACCGGAGTCGTATCTGTCACGTACAAGTCGTCGACTTCGTTGAACCCACCGAAGACTGCACAGTAACCAGTTCGATATGGCTCGCAACAAGCGTTGGCCCACAAACGCTCGGCAAACGTCATTTCGACGCCTGTACTTCCGCAGCACGAACCATCACATACAACCGCTCCGCAATCGCACTGGCTGCTTAGACCACCGAGCCCACTACTCGGCATGTCGTCACAGCTTCCCGCGCAGCCTGCATCACCACAGCCGCACGATCTCTTCGATGTTCGCGAAAGCAGTTTGCAAGAGCCCCCGCACGATGAACTTCCGCAGCCTCCACAGGTCCGACGGGTCTTAGTAGTTCCGTATGAGTAGTCGCTGTAAAGCTGCCCTGGCGTATAGCCGTCATCGCAACTGGTTCCGAAAGAACCGGGATCGTCACACGCGCCAGCAGAATCACAGCCGCCGGGGCCACACGAAGGCGTGGGGGCGACTGGTGCCGGTGCGCCGCAGGAAGGCAGATCCATGTCACAACTGACAAGATCCAGATCTGGCTCGCGAACGATAACGGACGCCAAACTCATAGAATCAACGCGTCTGTTGCGGTGCTCCAGACAGCCACAATCCTCAGGGTGGCTGATATCGCCAATACCCACGCTCAATTCATTTTTGCTAATGCTTATGGGGCTCGGCTGCTGCAGACGGCTGGCTTCCAAAGCGGCTTCTTTGCGACAGCGCCCGCACTTCCCAATGCTCCCGCAACCCACGACCGAACACTTTTTGCTGGAACGGTTTACGAGAATGTTTCGCCAAGGATGATCGGCTTGGGCTTCAAGCGGCGGTAAACTAAACGCCGCTACCATCACTGCTATCAGAGATAGCATGGAAGTCTGATTGTTCATTGTGATTACCTATACTGGCATTGCTTGCATGGCTTGCACTGCCTGCGTTGCTTGCGTTGCAGGCATAGTGATTGAAAAGCACTCAGTCGTGCACTTGCTTACAAGCTGAATCGGCGGAAGCACCGGTATCCTTGCATTGCAATCAGTGCACTCGCATCAATGGAAGAACCGTTGTGACTTAACAGCACTGCATGAACCGCAGGCGCAGCATTGACGGAACTCAGAGACGCGAATTGCTAGCAGCCGACAGCGCGTCCTGCGTTAGTCAAGCCAGATCGAATCGGCTGGCAGGCGCATACCGCCGATTTTGAACCCGAGCGCGTAGGCCGCTTGGATTTCCTGCCGGTTCGGTCGCTGCTGAATCTCTTTCCGCAGTTGCGCCGCTACCCATCTGGCATCCGAACGAATGAAGGCCTGGGGCACCAACGTCGTGAGTGATCCAGGTTCGTCCAAGTATGGGCGAATGCATGTCAGAACAAAGTCTCTTTCGGATGCATCAAGTCGCGAGAGGACGTTGCGAAGCAACTGAAGGTGTTCAAAGCGAAGTCCGTGCAACTGGCTGATCCTTAACTCAGATTTCGAGTAGCCTCCACCAACGACTTCTTCCTTCGAGTCCTGCGATTTCGCTTTGAGTATCTCTGAATTCAGTTTGGCAGTGATTCTGTTTTGTTCTGAAGCGATCGCCTTCAGGAGCTCCGTTTCTCCCTTCAAGGCCATTGGACCCAAAACGTGCAATGCCGAATTCAAATGCACCGCCTTGTGCTGCTTCCATTCCCTCAACATTTCGATTGCTGGACCTTGGGCAGCCACACCAATACTCGAAATATTGTTCCGTGGTGATTGCAGCATGCATTGGCCCATGTACGGCTCCTGCTGCAAAAGAACTCGAGCAGCCTCCTCCGTACCGATAGCGCTCAACGCTTGCCAACAACGCCATGTCTCCAACTGCCGTTCTACTCGAGCTTGAGGTTCGAGTTTCTCGATGGCGGCCAAACGCTGCTTGATTCTGGGAAGCGCAAGTGGCGACCTCAATTCAACGGCGACAAGTAATTGTTCCAGATCTCCCTCCACCAACTGTACAAGTTGCTGATGCTCCATCAGTCGTTGCACACGAAAACAGGATTGGAAATCATTAAAGCCGACCAGGTAGTCACCAGGCGGCGTCAGAGGATGGCAAGTGATCTCATAATCCTCTTCGATTGTCTTTTCATCGACTTGCTTCACATTCGTTGGACCACGCCGTACCTGAGGCATTCTACGACGAGCCTCGATAAGTCCTTCACCTTCGTGAACTAGCGGGAACCATGTGCCTGCGTTGAGCGAACTATCCGCGTGACCATGTTCGATCGCACCCAAAAATCGTTTAATGCGAAAGTCTACGCGAGTGTTCACTTTGCGACGAACGCGATAGACAATCGTGCCGCCCTGTTGCACGACAGACCGATCAAGACTGCAGATCATTTGGGACGATAACTGATTCCTGCCAAATAGATCCTGGCTAGTATCTTCGCGTTTGATTGGCTGA
>CAYQMZ010000095.1:8737-14217 GCA_964418725.1 uncultured Pirellulaceae bacterium | reverse complement strand
CGTCCTGGTTACGGGACCGTCGGGATCTGGTAAGACGACGACGCTTTACAGTTCTCTGCTGGAGATCAAAAAGCCAGAAACCAAAATCATTACCACGGAAGACCCGGTTGAATATCAGCTAGAAGGCATCAACCAAATCCAAGTCCACTCGAAGATCGGACTCACATTCGCTGCCTCACTGCGGTCTATCCTTCGTCATGACCCCGACGTCGTGTTGGTTGGGGAGATCCGCGACCAAGAGACAGCGGAAAACGCAATTCAGGCATCTCTGACCGGTCACCTGGTTTTCAGTACGCTTCACACAAATGATTCTGCGGGCGCGTTCACGCGTCTGGTGGATATGGGAGTTGAGCCATTCCTCGTCGCGAGTACGGTTGAAGGTATTATGGCTCAGCGACTTGTACGACGGCTGTGTCCGGACTGCAAAGAAGCGTATCAGCCGACGAAGGATGATTTGCCCAGCGACTTTCCGCATGAGCTACTCGATCAGTCAAACGGCACGCTGTATCGTTCGGTCGGTTGCCGAACCTGTCGCCACGTAGGCTACTCGGGACGTAGCGGTATCTATGAGTTGCTGCTGGCGAACGAAGAAATTCGAGAGGTCGCAGACCGCCGCGGCAGCACTTGGGAAGTCAAACAGGCTGCCGTGAAAAACGGCATGATTACGTTGCGACAGGATGCGTATCGCAAAGCCGTCGAAGGGACTACCACACTGGACGAAGTGGCCCGTGTCACCAAAGGAGACCGTGCGTAACTTCGTTCGTCCAACGACACACTTTACATTTACGCCTCACCCTCTCACTTGCGAGACGGTGCAGCCAACTTGAACCTTCCTAATTAGACACTCGCCATAGCGTCCCGACAGCTCCGCCTACTTGAGCCACTAAACCATGCCTGCCTTTGCCTACGTCGCCCGAAACATGGAAGGTCAACGTGTCACTGGCACGTTGTCCGCGCAGACGGAGCGCGATGCAATTGCTCAGCTTTCCAGCAAGTCACTGTTTCCGCTGGAAGTCAATGTCGACAAGCCCAAACAAACGTTTTCCTTAGGCAGCGGACGCGTCAAGGGACAATTGCTGGCCACAACGTATTCCCAGATGGCGTCGTTGTTGCGAAGCGGCGTTCCACTGCTGCGAACCCTCAAGATCCTTGAAGACCAAAGTTCGAACGCCAAGCTCTCGTCAACCCTCGAGGACGTGCACCACCGCGTCGAAGACGGTGCGACGTTGGGTGATGCGATGGGTCGACACGAGAACGTGTTCGGCGAATTGGGCGTCAGCATGATTCGCGCCGGCGGCGAAGGCGGTTTTTTAGAAGACGCTCTGGATCGAGTCGCAGCGTTTACAGAACAACAAGAAGACCTGAAGAGTCGAACGACGGGAGCCCTCGCCTATCCAGTCTTCCTCGCCACGGTCGGAACGTTGGTGTTGGTTGGGATGCTCGTCTTTTTCGTCCCCAACTTCGCTCCGATCTTCGACGACCTTCGCAACGAAGGTGAATTACCGGCGTTAACCGACTACTTGCTGTTCACCAGCGATCTATTTTCCAACTACTGGTATATCATGGCCGCCGGCGTGTTCTTCGCCGTTCTATTCTTGCGACAGTACGCAAGGACCCCCGAGGGACGATATCGGTTCGACTACTTGAAGTTGAAGACGCCATTGATCGGTACGGTATTCCAAAGCTTGGCAGTTGCCCGATTCTGCCGAGTGCTAGGGACCCTACTAAAAAACGGCGTACCGATTCTTCGCTCGCTAGACATCAGTCGTGATGCGTGCGGCAACAAAGTATTGTCCGAAGCAATCGAAGACGCCTCCGAAAACATTTCGTCTGGCGAAGCCTTGGCACAGCCGCTGGCAAAGTCCGGCCATTTTCCGCGTACGGTTTGCGAGATGATTTCCGTTGCGGAAGAAGCCAACACGTTAGATTCAGTGCTCGTCCAAATCTCCGATGGCTTGGAAAAGCGGACCGAGCGAAAACTTGATCTGGTGGTCAAGTTGATCGAGCCAATTATGTTACTGATCTTGGCAAGTGTGATCCTGGTTGTGGTGATCGCCTTGCTGTTACCAATTTTCAAAATGAGCAGCACGGTTTAGAGGCGGATGGGTATCTCGCTCTCAAACTGTGGCAAAAGACACCGAACGAAAGGTAGACAGATGAAGACTCGCAGAATGCGACGGCGTCAACGTAAGGCATTGACCCTTATGGAAGTCATGCTGGTACTCGTAATCCTGGGCATCCTTGGTTCGATGGCGGCCATGTTCGTCCAGAGCGCTCGTAAGGACGCGTTGCGAAAGAGTACTAAGGCGGAAATCGACGTTTTAGTTAGTGCGATCGACCGCTACAGCATGAATATGCTGGCCGATCCACTGCCGCAGGACGGGTTGCAAGCGTTGTTGACCAAGCCTTCCAGCGACACAAGCAATCGCTGGGCTGGTCCTTACATCAAGCCCAACAACGATTTGAAAGATGCCTGGGGCAACGACTTCATTTACGAACAAGAAGATCTGGGTAACGGCAACTTGAGCTTCGTCATCAAGTCACCGGGACCAGACGGTAGCGTCGGTACAATGGATGATGTGACCTCGAACGACCAGTTCTAACGATGTCACTCGAGTAAGCCCGTTCAGCAAATCCGTCAGGTAACCAATGAAACCTTCAATTTCAAAACGAAGCGGTTTCACGTTGCTTGAAATGGTTTTGGTGCTGACCATCATTGTTGCGGTCGGCGCGATGGCAGCACCCTTGGTGACCGGGACCCTGAAGGCCGAACGTCTCCGCAAAGGCATCGAGCTGATCGCTGCAGATTGGGTTGACTCGCGCGCGACGGCAATGGAAACAGGGGCAACTCAGGTCTGGGTCTGTCAGATCGGCGGATCCAGTTATTCGACCTCGACCTACGACGGCTCGACGGGAATGTCGCCGCTCGATGCCGCGTCACTGGTTGCTCAAGACACTGGTTTGTCAGCGACCGATGATGCCAGCGTGCAAGGTGACTTCGGACAGTCCATGCCGAACGGTTGCTCGATCAGCGACGTGCTGATCACACAAGGTGACTCGATCATGTCGATGTCACAGACCACCGGTGCAGAGGCTGGCAACGCAACGATCTTCTTCTATCCTGACGGTACATCCAGCTCTGCAAGATTGACCGTGGCACATGAAGATGGCCGGACGATGACCGTCGTAATGAACGGCCTCGCCGGTACGGTCCGGGTGTTGGATCAAATTGGCGGAGCATCATCGCAATGAGCATCGCCCGTCCACGACATCGTCAGGGCCTCTCGCTGCTCGAAATCGTCCTTGCACTTGGACTTGCCGCAATCGCTATTTCTATCCTTGGTCAACTGGTCAATGTCGGAAATCAGGCGGCAGTGGTCGCCAGAGACCAATCGAAAGCGCAGATCATTGCCAAGTCGATCATGTCCGAATACACATCGGGGGTCGCAGGGACAGCCGATACGTTGACGTCCACCTCCGGCATTTGGCCGGCCGACGAATCGTGGACATACCAAGTGGACGTCGCCGCCAACTCCACCGCAACGATCAACATCATCACGGTGACTGTGCAGCAGGTCGATTCTGCGAATGTCGGTTTCTCGATAACGCAGTGGCTGGCGATTCCACCTGAACCAGAAGAAGAGACGACCACCGATACGGAATCGGGGGCAGTCTGATGCGAACTGGTATCGCCCACAATCCCAAAGCGACTTGCTCACGTGAGCCAGCCAACCACCGACGCAGCGCCGCAAAATCGACCGCGTATCGACAAGGCTTTACGCTGCTCGAAACGGTCCTGGCCGTCGCTCTCTCTGCCATTCTGATTGCCTTGATCGCTGCCGGGATGCGCATTTACGTCACTACGGTTTCGCAAAGCCGATCGGAGGTCGTGAACGCTCGCGTCGCTCGCGTGATTCTGCAACGCATTGCCAACGATTTGCAGTCCACCTACACAGCATTGGCCGACGACGAAGATTCCGGCGACATTGGCCTGGGAGATATCAGCCCGGCAGGCGGTGACGCGTTGGCTGGAGGTGATGCGTTGTCGGGCGGTGATACGTTGGCCGATGACAGCCTCACCGATTTAACCGGCGAAGACCTCACCGACAGCACGGCTGACTTAGCCAACTCGACCGTCCAACAAGAGCCTGGCATCTACGGCAACAGCTTCGAACTGCAAGTCGATGTGCTGGGGCGATTCGCCGAACCGGTACGCTACGACATGCTGGTTGCAGCGAGCGGCGATCCACTGGCATCAAATTTACTCAGCGAACCCAAGGTCGTTACCTACTATGTACGAACGGCGTCGTCGACGGAACTAGCCGGGACTCCGCTAGAGTCAGTCGAAAGTAACTCGCGCGAATCGATGTCAATTTTGGCTCGCCGCGTTCAAACACGAGCCGTCGCCGTCAACTCATCAGGAATGGGTCTGTCAGACACCCAATCAGGCGAGCAACTGCTGAGTGACCAGGTCGCCTCGATTCAGTTCGAGTACCACGACGGCTACGAATGGACGGACACGTGGGACACATCCGCGACAGGACTGCCCGTCGCCGTGAAGATCACGCTGACAGTTTCCGATCCGGCGGACGACAACACGGACACGGTCGTCATTGACTCAACTAACACGTTCGAGATGACGGTGCGTATTCCAACTGCCGACGTGATCACATCATCGACAACCTCAGGACTTTGACGGAGGATTTCATGGTTGCTCTAAGCCTTCGAACGGATCAAGCGAAACCGCAGCGTCGCCGTGGACGTCGTGGTGTCGCGCTGATGATGGTGTTGGTTCTGATCGTGATGATCTCGTTGGGTGCCTATACCTACACCGACATGATGATGGCCGAGGAGCGGGCGACGGTCATGTCGGGGCGGCAGGCTCAAGCACAAGCAGCCGTCGCATCCGGCGTTGAATACATTAAGGACTACCTCTCGCTGGCGCCCGAGGATCAAGCGGCATTGGGCGGACACTGGGACAACCCGAGCTACTTTCGCGACATCAGCGTCTCCGATACGAACCAAGACGGAATTCGATTCGCCATCGCCTCTGTGCAGCAGGACGAATACGGCGAGCCAACAGGTTGGCGATACGGTCTGCTGGATGAAGGCGCCAAAATCAATCTGAACATTCTTGCCACCTCGGATCTATACGCCCCGGCGGAAGACGACTTGGACCCCGAGGGAGAGCAAGGTGACGGAGAGGGCGAAGGTGGTGAGGAAGGTCCCCCGGACGAACAGGGCGGCGGGCAAGACCCGCCCAATGCAGGCGGCGGTCCTCCGAATCCTGCAACGTTGGACCAACAGGATGGCGGCCGAGGCGATGACTTGCTTTCAGACACCGCTGCCTATGATGATCCACGTTTAAACGTGCTCATGCAATTGCCTTCGATGACAGAACAGATCGCCGATTCGATCTTGGACTGGATTGACAGCGATGACGAGCCGCGACTTTCCGGCGCCGAGGGAGATATGTACTC
>CAYQMZ010000095.1:0-8727 GCA_964418725.1 uncultured Pirellulaceae bacterium | reverse complement strand
CGTTGAGCTACGCACCGACCAACGGAAAGATCGGCAGCTTGGACGAACTGCTCTTGGTACAAGGAGTCACGCCTGAGCTTCTGTATGGTGCAGATCGAAATCACAACGGCTTGATCGACCCAGATGAACAAAACGCGGTGCAGACTTCTTCCGCGGACGGCTCTATGGCACGAGGTTGGTCGGCATACTTAACCGTCCACAGCAAGGATTTCGTTCCGCAGTCCGAAGACCCGGAACCCGTGGACATCAACGGCGACGACTTGGAAGCACTGTACGACGAACTGACGGCAGCCGGAATCGACGATGAAACCGCCGGGTTTATCATTGCCTACCGCCAAGGCGGACCCTACGAAATCCCTGAGCCCGAAGACGGATCTGAACCGGAGATGCCCGAGGTGCTGTCCGTTTCGGACATTGAATTGACCTTCGAAGGCGGCGACACCAAGTTTGAGTCCGTGTTGGATCTGATTGGCACAATGACGCAAGCAAAGGTTGGCGAGGGAGACGACGCTAAGGAAGTCATCGTCGGCTCACCAATCACCGAAAACTCGGATCTGGCCGGAATCCTGCCCACGTTGATGGGACAACTCTCCACTGGAAACGAGGGTGGTGAAGGTCGCGTGAACCTGAACCACTGCAGTTCGGCTGTGATGTCGGGCCTCCCAGGAATGGATCTGACGACCGCCCAAACGGTCCTCGTGTCTCAGGATCCTGCCGGAACGTCAGGAGATCTAAACTACCAATACCCTACTTGGCCGCTGGCAAACGGTTCTGTCACGGTAGAACAGATGAAAGCCCTGATGCCATACGTTTCAGGTACAGGGACGGTCTTTCGCGCTCAGGTGATTGGCTATTCGGATGTGCCGGGAGTCTACGCGAGAGCGGAGGTTGTGATTGACGCTTCCGAGGACGTCCCCAAGGTATTATCGTGGAGAGACCTCACTCATCTTGGTCAGGGTTTCGATCGCGAAACATTCCTTGGCACCACGTCTCCTTAACGAGCTAGTCCACCAGTCGGTAAGGCACGCAACGCCCGATTGGCTTGACGACAAACTGCAATCAACACACAAAGAATTGAGCACCCGGAGCGACAACCATGGCACGATTGATTGCAATCGACTGGGACCGAATTGAGGCACGTGTCGTCGTGGCGAGGCCTCAAGCAGGTGGCGTCGCCATCGAGCAGGCCTACGCCCAGCCCATCGACCTGCCGGCACAAGACAATACTGTCGAAGGCCTGGCCGAGCAGCTTTCCAAAGCTCTGGCAACAGCCCGCGTTTCGAAAGGGCAAGTCTTGTCGGCGATCGGCCGTTCAGCACTTGAACTTCGCACAATGACGCTGCCGCCTGCTCCCGATGAGGAACTGCCGGACATGGTGCGATTCCAAGCCTTGCGTGAGTTCTCGTCTCTGCAAGAATCAAGTCCGCTCGACTTCATGCCGCTCGTTGACGCCGGGCAGGAAGACGGCGAAGTGGTTGCCGCCGCAATTCCCAGCACACTTGCAAAGGAGGTTGCCCAAGCTGTTACCGATCAGGGGCACGAATCCAAACGCTGCGTGATGCGTCCTGCTTCGGCCGCATCGTTAGCACTTCGTAAGGTGCCGCAAGCCAAACGCGGCGTGACGCTGATCATCGGGCAACAAGCTGACTCAGCTGAGTTGACTGTTACCAAACACGGAACAGTGGTGTTTACTCGTTCGTTCCGCCTGCCTGTCGACTGGCATCCTGGTGAATCCGGCGAGCCGTTGTTGGGGGAAGTCCGTCGTACGGTAGCCGCCGCACAAAACCAGCTTGGCGGTTCAAAAGTCGAGCACATCATCCTGTTCGGCTCTGCGAGCGAGCACGCAGGACTACAACAACGTCTTGCCGAACGCACTAAGCTCACTGTTGATGTCGTCGATCCCTTCGATGACTTGGTTGTTGGCGGCTCAATGCCCGATAGCCGCGAACGGTACGCGGCATTGGTCGGCATGTTGCAAGACGAGGCAAACGAAGTTGCTCCCAGTCTCGACTTCCTCAATCCACGAAAACGCCCCGAACCGGAATCAAACCGTCGCCAGTACACGCTGTATGCGATGACCGCTGCCACAATTGCTTTGGCTGCAGTGTTCTTCTGGTGGTGGCAGCACAACAAACTGAATGAACAAATCGCCCAAGCACAGTGGAAGATCACGCAGACCAAGGAGGAAAATCGGAAGCTGCTGTACGCGGTGAATATGGCCAAGGAACTAAAGCAATGGAAACAGGCCGACAAAAACTGGCTCGATGAATTGATGCATCTGTCCAGCACCGACGGAATTTCAGCGGACGACTTTCGTATCGAACTCGTCAACGGCAAGACACTGCCAGATGGGCGAGGGGCGATCATGCTCCGCGGGCGAGCCAAAGATTTGGTGTCGCTGCAGAAGTTCGAATCCAAGATGGAAGACACAAAGCACGAGGTCGTTTCAGGGCGAGCGGAACTGGATGAGAAACAGGATGATCGCTACCCAATCTTGTTCACTACGACGATCTACACGCAACAATACATGGACATTCTTGCTGCAGCCACGCCACCTCCGGCAGCCGTAACACCAGCCCCGGCTGACGATGGCCCCGCAGAATCTAAAGAGGCCGCGCCTGACGAATCGTCCGCAAGTACATCCACCAACTCAGAAAAGGAGGATGCGTAACATGAGTGATCGTGAACGAATTCTCGGCTACGCCGTCGGCGGCATCGTTGCTCTTATCGTCCTGTTTGGTGCCTACCGTGTCGTGAAAGGCGGCTTCGACGCCAAGAAGACAACCTTGGCGGATCGCCTGCAAACACTGCGGCAGGAAACCCAAATCAACAAACAGTCCAAGCGTGACCGAATCTTGGTTGGTGAGTTTCAACGCAAGTCGCTCACCGAGAACCAGGCTCAGGCCCAACGACTCTTCAAGCACTGGCTAGAACAGCAAGTCAAAGAGGTCGGACTCTCCAACCATCGCATTACGTTCGATGGCATGCCACGCACGAAGAAAACCGTCAAGGAACTGAGCTACCTGGTTTCTGGTGAAGGCGACGTCAAGCAAGTAAAAGACTTCCTGTACCGAGTTCACTCGGCCGATACGTTGCATCGCGTTCGCACGATCGACCTGCAAAAGTCGAAGAACGTCATCAAGATGTCTGCCCGAATCGACGCAGTCAGCATGCCTAAGATTCAAGGCGACAAAGTGGCGATCGGCACAGCGAACGAAGCCAAGCTTTCGATGCCATTGGACGGGTACAATCAAATCGTCACGCGAAACATGTTCTCCCCTGGCAACGAGGCGCCGCGATTCAAGTCGCTTCGCACAAAAACGGTTTCCGTGGGAGAACGCCTGAACCTTCGGCTGGAAGCGACGGATCCGAACGACGACGAACTGACATTCAAACTGGACAGTGACGCGCCAGACTGGCTGGACATTTCCAAATCGGGTCGGCTCAGTGGAAAGCCAGAGAAAGAAGGTCGCCACACGTTCAAGGTCTTCTGTACCGACCGCGGTATCCCATCCAAAGAAACCGTGGGTGAGCTGACCATCAAAGTCACTCCCAAGAAGGTCGAAGAAAAGCCAAAGGAAGAAGAGTTCGACGAATCGAAGCTTGCCGTTCTGACCGCGATCGTCCAAGGGCGACTCGATCCGTTGCCACAAATGTGCATGTACATGCGAAGCAAAGACGAAAGTCAGTACTTGCAAGAAGGCGACCGATTGAAAGTCGGGAAGTGGCGAGGCAAAGTGTCTCTCGTCGACCCGGATACGAACACGGTACTTCTGCAGAACGACGATGGTGAATTTGAGTTGCGTCTTGGCGACGCACTTTCTGATGCTCGTCGAATTCGAAAGAATGACCGCAAAGACGACGAATAGCCGACGATCCAGAACGCGTTCGATTGTATGTTGAAAACGGCTCAGGTTGTGAACGTTTGAAGTTCGTCCGTTTCTCGCAATGGAAATGCAGAGGCGTCGCATGGTCTGTCAACGCAAGCAACGCGGCTTTACGATCGTCGAATTGTTGGTCGTCATCGCGATCATCGGGATGCTGATTGCCTTGCTGTTCCCCGCAGTTCATGGGGCTCGCGAATCGGCACGCCGAACAGCTTGTATCAACAACCTCCGACAGATCGGTTTGGCACTGCACTCATTTCACAGTACGAATGGATCCTTGCCTGCCGGAGCGCGTTACTTCAGCCGAGGTGATCAAACGATACGGCAAGGGAATGTCTTGATGCAGATTCTTCCGATGCTGGAGGAGCAGGCAGCCTTCGACGCCTTCGATTTTTCTCAAAACGTTACCGACGGTCAAACGCTTGCCAATGGTACTCCGATCGGCCAATTGAGAATTGCAACCTATATCTGTCCTTCGGATGACAACCACGGACTGGTGGAGGGTTATCAATCTGGACTCAACTCCGCCAGTAACTACGCCGGTTCATCTGGACCGATCGCCGTCGCGCAGCACCATCTGGGCTGGTATCCCTGTGACAAGGTGGATCAGTGGAACCAGCTAGCGATGGCACCTGGTCCGTTTGGGTCCAGCCAGGATTTCCCTGGTCTGTTTCGCCGAGATGGTGATAGTCAGGGCCCCTTAAGAGTACGGTTTGAGCAGATCAAAGATGGCCGGTCGAACACTCTGATGTTCGGTGAAGTCCGCCCCAAATGTAGCACTCCGTTGCGGCATGGGTGGGCGTGGACGAACAACGGTCAAGGTTTCATTGGTACAGTACCGCCGATCAACTTCGACTCTTGTCACGACGATGCAGAAGATGCCGACAATGGATGCCACAACCCAGACAACTGGAGTGGCGCATTCGGATTCAAGAGCAGTCACCCCGGCGGAGCCGTCTTTATCATGGCCGATGCTTCTGCTCACTTTGTCCAAGAAGACATTGACCGCCAACTCTATCAATACTTGGGGCATAGGGCCGACGGTCAGGTTGCCACTGTTCGGGATTAGCGACTAATAAGACCTACCGACGCGCCGCCAGGACCGTGTTCGCACGGAAGTCGACCGCCCGAAACATTCGCGAGTCGCCTACGAACCAAGTCGCCAAACTGTTTGGACGCTGAAGCCGACGCGATTTAGTTCTGCAGATTTTGACTATGCGCAAGAGATCCACGAATTGATGTTGGCGTTTGCGTTTTGGTTTGTCATTGATCCTCCAGCCAGTACCATGGCGAACGCGGCACTCTTCGATTTGGTAACTCAATGAAGTGGGAGACGATACATTGCAGTTTCAGCATCTTGAAGGTCGGTATGTCTTGACGTTCGCTTTTACTCATCAGGTCATCGATCTACCCGTTGACGAGTCCCATTCAGCGGTTGCCATGGAAGTGGTTGACTTAAATGGTGATGCGCATTTAGACCTAATTGTCTCAACTGTGTCATCGAGGTTTTATTCCGGACTTCCCTTCGTTTCGCCAGGACTACGTCAGTTCTTTGCCGCAGAAGTTGGGACGAACGTACACGCTTTTCTAGGCACGGATTCTGGCTTCCAAGGGGTCGCCCTGGAACAAATATCTGACCTAGTTCTTGGAATGAGCAAGGTCGATCTCAACGGAGACGGACGGGAAGACTTCGTCGTGCTTACAGACCGCGGATTCGTGACATTGGTAGATAGCGGTGTGACGGATCAAGCATGGCAGGGTCTAGAAGTGGCAGACACCGTCACAGAGTCTGAGATTTGGGACATCAAACCGGCAGATCTGAATGGAGATCGTTTTGGGGACATGGTTGTCGGCGTCGGGAACGAACTCCGAACACTCTTGGGGAAAGGGGACGGAACGTTCGTGACCGGATCCACGATATCGCTTACGGAATATCGACCAACCGACTCAGAATCGACCTCACCGAATTCAGATGGCCCGAGTTCGTTTGATGTAGGTGATCTCAACTCCGACGGCCTCGATGATCTGGTTGTCTCCGTCGCGACCGTCACAGGTTTCACCCTGGGAGGCCCAATGACCGACGGAGTGGTGGTCGCATTGGTCAACGATGCGACGGGAGCTTTCGCGGCAAATGTCTACGAAGAAAGAGATGGCTCCATTTTTCTGTTCGACATGAACCGGGATGATCATTTGGACGTTTTGGTGGGCGGAAACAGAGGCGACTACATCGAGTCGGAAGTCTTGCACGGGAACGGCGACGGATCGTTCGTAGCAGAAGGGAGCTGTTGCGTGCGTGGCAGCTATCGTGTTGAAGCGGCTGACGGAAGCCGGTTGTACACGTCCATCGCAACATCTTTCGGTGGACCTCCCTTCTTGTTCTTCGAAAACGAGCGTGTTGGCGTCGACTTGGCGCCGTGGAATGGCGGCGGTAGCTATCTCCAGTTCGCGATTCCCGAGTATGTCGACGTCGACTCTGATGGCGTTGACGAGATTGTTGGACTAGACGAAAAGAGCATCTCGGTCCTTCGTCCGACCGATCCGTCTCCGCTAGTTGCTGCTGAGCCAATAAAGCTGCCAGCGGGAGAAAGGTCCGGGAAGTTCATTGATGATTTCGACAACGATGGGTATGTCGATATTGTCGTAGTCGAGAGTACGCACGACAGCAGTAGTCGTTTGCCGTTGCGAATCCGCTGGGGTGGCCCAGACGGCCCATCTGAATCGGCGGAACTCATCGATCTCGACCTGGGTGAAGTCGAAACAACCGGATACACAGTACAGGGAAGAGTGACGGACGTGAACGCGGATGGAACTCCAGACATCAGGCTTCGCGTAAGGGACGGTGCGATCAATTTGGTGAGTTCGTCAGACCGAGAAATCCGATTCGGAGGTTTTGATACGGAATACGGCGACGTTTCTTTTGGCCAACCTGGCTGGGGAGTACGTTCCTCTGTTTCAGCGCAAGGGGACATAGATGGCGACGGCTTTGCGGAACAGGTGACACTGCACGACACATGGACCGATGGTCTATTGACGATTCAACGAGGCGTTTCCGTCAACGAATTCGAGCCCCTGGGGATCACGCAGAGTTTTCCAAAGCCATTGGACGGCGACACCATTCAGTACAACAAGTCTATCCAATTGTGGGACATTACGAGCGACGGAGTCTTGGACATTGTGTATTCAGATTTCGCGACAAAGGACGTCTTGGTCTTCTCTGGCATTTCGGACATCGTTGGCGGTGATGTAAATCGCGACGACGAAGTCAACATTGAGGATTTGGATTTGCTTTCAACTGCGATTGCCGCCATAAATCAACCCAATGCGAGTCTGAAACTGGATTGGAATGGTGATCGCCAAGCCAACGAAGCAGATGTCACGCATTGGGTTCGCGAGATCGCGCTCACGGAACTAGGAGATATCAATTTGGATCAACGCGTTGATTTCGCTGACTTCCTGAAGTTGTCGCAGAACTTCGGAAAAGAAGACGCAACTTGGAGCGACGGTGATTTTAACGGCGATTCTGTGGTGAGCTTTGAAGATTTTCTTATCCTCCAATTCAATTTTGGATTCCGAGCAGAGAGACTGTAGATCGAGTCAGAACCGGTGAGGGCGTGGCAAGCAGCGGCAACCTAGACTGCATCGGATAGTAAGCCAACGCGTCGAAGCACCTCGCCGACGCCGCTTCGGTCTGTCTGTTCGAATCGACTATTGATTCCTTCGTTCGCTTTTCCCGCCTTCCTTCTGCCACCCCACTTCGGAACCAAGTGCAGCAATGCCAAAACGACTCATACAAGTCCGCCTCAACTGGATCTATCTCTGTTGGTTTGGCCTCGTGCTCTCATTGGGAATCAAACAGAATTGCATCGCTCAGGCTCAACAGTATGCTCCGCAGACGGTGAAGACTGCCAACGCGTTGTCGACCGACCGAGAACGACTCGATCAAACCGTGTGGGCGAAAGAAGTTGAGGCCCAACGTGTGGAACAACGCATTGTCCAGCTCTGGGATCAACTTCGACGCTCCTCAAACCAACTTGAAACGCTGGCCAAGTTTCCGCTGCGTACGATTCAAATTGGTGCGGCTCAAGGTACCGAAACCCTGGAGCTTGGCATTCGCCGGACGCGTTTCTCGCCTCCCGACGCTGATCGCAATCGCGGCACGCGCAACTACAACGACCAACAATGGAAACAACTGATTCAGTCATTCGCGACGAAAGGAATCGAGTTAGTCGAAACCGAATGGCATCACTCCAACTTCGACTCTGACAACCAGCGATCGACAGTCGACTTTGTCTTGCACCTTCAGAAGAAGGGCGACAACACGAGCAAGGCGATGCGCTACGTAGTTCGTGGCCAGCTGGAAATCCAATGGTCTGGCTTATCGACCAACTCCAGCGGCGAGGCACGGGCCGTTGTTGTGAACAAACTAGAAATCCTCACTCGCGAAGCGGAAGCGGGATTTCAGTTGGCATTCACTGCTCGTAGAAAGCCAACGGACGTAGCCAGCGCGCATCCGGTCATCGTGCACGACCTAGATCGAAACGGGCTGCCGGAAATCATCATCAGTCGGTGGAATCGCATCTATTGGAACGAAGGCAAAGGTCGCTTTACCGAGCAAGCCTTACTGGCGAAACCGATTCGGCTGGCAGAGATTGGTTTGGTGGCTGATTTCAATCGAGATGGATCAAGCGACTTTCTCTCGGCCAACAAACGGGGAGAACTGGTGCTGGTCCGCGGCGCCCGCAATGCCGAACGACCAAGAAACATCTTCGTCCACTCTCCCCAGGTTGCTTCGAACGCCAAGATCGCTGCCGCGTCGGTGCTGACGTCTGGCGATGTGGAC
>CAYQMZ010000094.1:0-14337 GCA_964418725.1 uncultured Pirellulaceae bacterium | reverse complement strand
ATCTCAGGGGGTGGCGTTGGCTGCAAGTGCCCGGCAAGTGCCCGGCAATCACAACAGCGTGGTTGCAATCATGCCTTGAAGCTGACCGGCTCTAACACGCTTTTACTACCTGGTCGCCGAACAGCATTCTTGCCTCGCTTGTTCCGTTTTCTGTTGCGAGACTTTTTCTGCTGCTCGGGAGGCTGCGTCGGTGTGTCTGGAAGATCAAACTTTCGGCCCTCCAGAATGTTGGTTAGCGATGTGGCGATTCGATCGTGCTTTAGGTGCGGGTCCTTCGTCTCGGCGCCGTACTCTTGAAGAGCCAATGCCAGACGTTTCGACACGGCTTCTGTGCCTGGTTTCCCAAAGAAGTTCTTGAGTTCGTCGGGATCCTGACGTACGTCGAACAGCCAGGGCTGATCATTCACGGATAGCACGAGTTTGTAACGCTTGTCGACGGCTGCGATCCATCGGGCGTTTTCCCCGATTCTCAGAAACGTAACGTCCGTGTCAGTGTGCTTGTCGGCTTGGCCAGCGAAGCGAGCGGACAAGTCGCGACCATGGTCTCTGGCGTCGTTCGGTAGTTTCAATAGGCCCATGACCGTTGGAGTCACATCCACAGTACCCACGGGAAGCGTGTAGTACTGTCCGGCAGTAACACGCCCCGGCTGACGGACGATTAGCGGCACACGCGCAGAACCTTCGTAAGGATTGCCTTTGTTCTGTCGGTCGTGTTCGTAGCACAAATCACCGTGGTCGCTGGTCATGATGATCAACGTGTTGTCGAGCTTGCCTGACTTCTCGAGACTGGCAAGGAGTCGTCCAATGTTGTCGTCCAGGCACTTCACCATGCCGAAATAACGTGACATGTCAGCGCCTCGAAAAACGGGATGGTTCTTAGCGGCCAACCAGTTGGGCTTCGGATCACTTGTTCCGTAAGTCCGAGGTGCGGTGAATGGCAGCTTGTCGAACATGTGGTCGTACGGCGGACGAACTGTGTTGGGGCCATGCGGATCGGGATAGCTGAGCACGGTCAGGAATGGCTTCGAAGCCTCGCGATCCGTCATGAATTCGATCGCCCGGTCCGTTAGCCAGTCTGTAGAGAACGAAGACTTGTCGGCACCGTCCACGCCGTACCCTGGTTTGCCGTTCTTTCGCGTGGCGACCCGAGGAGTACCATCAACCATCTCGAATTTCTTCCAGTGCCCTCGATTGAACATGTACTTTTTGAATTGAAAACCACCGTCGATTCGTGGAGCCCATTCCGGTTTTCCTGTACCGCCAAGATGCCACTTTCCAATGTAGGTGGAACGATAGCCCGCATCGTTGAGTCGATCCGCGAGTGTTGGAATCGAGCGATCGAGTACCTTGTCATTTGCTGGAACTCCCGTCGCATGCGGATACCGTCCCGTCATCATCGCGGCTCTACACGGAGAGCAAACAGGCGATGTCGCGTATGCCCGTGTGCAAAGTACGCCCTCCTTTGCCAAACGATCGATATGCGGTGTCTTGACCACAGCGCCGATGCCCCACATTTCCGCTTGTTCGCGAGGCATCGTTTCACGATAGCAACCCAAAGTACGGAAGTTGTGTTCGTCGGTAATGATCAGCAGCACATTCGGTTGACTTTGCTCCGCCGCCCACAGTAACGCGGGGGTCAACAGGTAGGCCATGAGTGCAATGAGGCTTGTTGGCTTGCAATTCATTGGTTGTTTCATCGGGAGGAACGGTAAGTTTCGTGCGGCTGTGAATACGAACGGTTCAAGGAGAGAATCTCAGTAGCGATTGGCCAACCGCCGGGTATTGATCGAGCGCCGCATTCAAGCTGAGTCTTATCGAACTCAACTCTTTGGTTAGCTTCGAGCGTGACAGATCCTTTTGTTCCAACACATCGTTTGCAACATTGAAAAAACGCCCGTCGCCGTACAGCTTGAATTGTTGGTTTCGGACGAATCGAATTGGTTTCGTCTTTTCTGGCCGCGGATTGTAGTAGCAGAAGATGTGCTCTCGCGGTTTACCTCGTTCACCTTGTAACTGGGGAAAGAAGCTCTGTCCGTCGAGCCGTGTTGACTTCGAGATCTTCGCCGCGGCGAGCGTGGTTGGCAGGAAGTCTGAGAATTCGATCAGTGTTTCGTTGATCTTTCCCTGGGGGATCGTTCCAGGCCATAGTGCGACAAGAGGCACGCGGGTTCCTGCATCGGTGGTGAGGCCTTTTCCGCCGCGAATCTCGGTGCCACGCAGTTGCGAACGAATGTTGCGATGTGTGCCATTATCTCCGGTGAAGATGATGAGCGTATTTTCGGCGATCCCCAAGTCCTGTGTCTTCTTGACTACGTTGCCCACCATCCGATCCATGTAGGCGACCATATCTTCGAAGTTCTTTTGCTTGTCCTTGCTTTCACGAGATTCACTGTCCGGCGTTGGAATGAATGGGCTGTGCACCAAGATCATGGGGTAGTAGACGAAGAACGGTTTGTTCTCGCGACTGTGAGCCTTGCCTGCATGTTCCTCCATGAATCGCAGCACGAACTGATTCACAACGTGAGGGCCGTAGTCATTGTCTTCGAATTGCCGATTGGTGCCGTCGACGAACAGTAGCGGTTTCCAAAAACGAGAACCCAAACGGTCCACTTGCCACAAGCACATGCGGTCGAAGCCAACATCGGCGGGTAGCGAACCTTTGCCTCGAAACTTTTCCGAGTAGTGTTCAGCGCCGTACAGTTGCCACTTGCCAGCGATTGCCGTGGCGTAGCCGGCGTCTGTGAAGTACTGACCGATCGTTCGCTGATCACGATTCAATACCGAGAAACAGGAGTAGTTTCGAACGTTGGAAACTCCGGTCATGATTTTCACACGACTAGGCGTACATAGGGGCTGCGAGTAGCAATGCGTGAATCGCATTCCCTCAGCGGCCATTCGATCGATATTCGGCGTCTTGTATTGAGTGCTGCCGTAGCTGCCAAAGCACTCGTAACCAATATCGTCGGCCATGATCAGCACGATGTTGGGCCGTCCAGCTTGGTCGCCGAAAAGCAAAGTCGCCACAAGCAGATGTAGCAACAGCGCAATCAGTTGATGTCGGTAATGCGTCATTGACTGTAAGTGGAACAATCGGCTGTCCTCCACTTTCGAAACGCACAATCTAGTCTATCCGGCGCGCGACTTCGATAGTCGTATCCAAGTCAACTGACTTGACTGATGCGAATTGGATGTCGTTGTGCGTATGCCTGGTGCCTCAGAGGGCGCTCAACGAATCCTACGCAAGTTAGGTAGGGCTTCTCGAACTTCTCTTTCATCTCCCGCCAATGGTGGTCAACGATCTCGCCACCAGGATGCCAGGATAGAACCCGAGATGTTCATCCACGGTCCGAAGATCGCAGGCGCCAGTGCGGCTTCGGTACTCGCCAGAACGTTGACGGCTAGACCCGATGCCATGCCGCCATTCTGTAAGCCAACTTCAATAGCGACGGTTCGCCGATCCGATTCCTCGAGCCCAGCAACCGTTGCTCCCATGTAGCCGAACGCATAGCCGGCGGCGTTGTGGATGACTGCAGCGGCGATCAGCGCAATACCGACATCCAACAGCGAGTCACGAGAGATCGCCGTGATGATTCCAATGATCAAGCAGATTGCCGCCATCGCCAGCAGTGACAACAGGCGATCTAGCCATGGGCCTCGGACGTCCATGTACGAAAGAAAGCGATTGGCGATCAGGCCACCGATGATCGGCAGAATAACCATCCGCAGGATTCCAAACATCATCGGTACAAACTCAATCTGAATGTACTGTCCAGCCAGCCACTTCATGACCAAGGGAGTCACAAGTGGCGAAACCATCGTCGAGCAGGCCGTCATCGTGACCGACAAGGCCACGTTGCCCTTCGCCAAATACGTCATCACGTTTGATGCGACTCCGCCTGGGCACGATCCGATCAACACAACACCCGCTGCAATTTCCGGTGGGAATCCAAAGGTGCGAGCCAACAGTGCTCCGAGGGCCGGCATGATCGAAAACTGCAGAACGATGCCTATAAGAACGGCTCGCGGCATCTGAAGAACGCGGCCAAAATCAGCCAAGCTAAGCATCGTCCCCATGCCAAACATGATGACTTGAATGAGCGGCACGATGAGTTGTTTGGTTTGAAAGGTACCCCATGACCGCAACAGGTTAGGGAAGCACATCGCAAGCGCGACGAAAACGCCGACGGAAAGACTAAACGAAAGTCCTTTCCAAGCAGCCGAGCATCGACAACCAACCGCCAGCCCCGCCATGCCCATAACGCAACATGCACCAGCGGCGTTGGTGTAGCCCACCAGTCGGAGCAATGCGGCGAGACCGAGTAACGATATTGCCAGAGCTGTAAGAGTCGACGATGTCTTTTTCATGCATGATCCGACGAAGTTGCCAGTTGGGAGACGTTGGCAGCATCAAGATATATCTGCGCTAAGCGGCCCACAATTGACCGCGCTCGGGATGTTTCGATGCGTTACGATGTCGCCCAGGTGGCAATTGTCTTGGTCGAGCGATTTAACCGAAAGTTAGGCAGATGAAAAACTCTTCAACACGTCGCAGATTCTTGCATGACTCGTGTCTTGCGGCTGCCGGGCTGTGCGCGCCGTACTACTGGACCGGCGAGGCACGGGCAGAGAAGTCCAAGAACGATCGTGTACGCGTCGGCGCCATTGGAATTGGCGGCCGGGGAAAGAGTATCGCTCGTGAGGCTGCGAAATTCGGCGATATCGTTTCTGTTTGCGATGTGGATAGCCATCGGGTAGAGGCCGCGAAGCAAATGTTGGGTGGTAAAGCGGCGACGTTCGGCGATTATCGCAAGTTGCTTGAAGGCAATAACGTGGACGCTGTTGTCATCGCCACTCCGGATCATTGGCATACAAAAATCGCATTGGATGCTATGGAGGCAGGCTGTGACGTCTATTGCGAGAAACCACTTACGCTAACAATCGACGAAGGAAAATTGATCTGCGATGCGGTGAAGCGGACGGGCCGGGTCTTTCAAGTTGGAACGCAGCAGCGGAGTGAATTTGGGCTTCGTTTCTTGCAAGCGATCGCAATGATTCGTGACGGCCGAATCGGCGAACTCAAACGCGTGGTTGCATCGACCGGCGGCGGACAAACTGGCGGGCCGTTTGCCGTCACGCAAACTCCCAAACATCTAGATTGGAATATGTGGTTGGGGCAAGCTCCGGAGGTTGCCTATACCGCAGAGCGTTGCCATGCCAACTTCCGCTGGTGGAGAGAATACGCGGGAGGGCAGATGACTGACTGGGGAGCCCACCACGTCGATATCGCCTTGTGGGCGATTGGCTTGCCTGACTCTGGGATGCTAACTCTATCCGGAACCGGGGACGTCCCGAACGTCGACAACGGTTACAACATGCCCGCCCAATTTGATGTGACGTGCACGATGCCGAATGGGTTGCCGCTGCAAATGGTGACCGGTCAGCGGCAGGGCATTTTGTTTGAGGGAGATAAAGGGCGATTCTTTGTGAATCGCGGCGGGATCTTTGGGAAACCCGTAGAAGCATTGACGGACAATCCACTGCCAGACGATGCCATAGCGAAACTGTACAAGGGCAAGACGACCGGCAGTCACATGGGCAATTTCTTCGAGTGCATGGAGTCTCGTGAGCAACCAATCTCAGATGTGTTTACTCACCATCGCGCGGTGTCTGTCCTGCACTTGGCAAACTTGTGCTTGTTGCTGAGGCGAAAGTTGACCTGGGATCTTGCGCTCGAGCAGATCGTTGGCGACGATGAAGCCAAGTCGCACCAATCCCGTAAGCAGCGAAAAGGTTTCGAGATTGCCTAAGTCGCTGCGGACCTTCGTCGATCAACGCGTGAGCCGCATTAGATGATTCACTGCGCGATGAGTTGCTGTCTATTCACACGGTCAGCGGTTTTCGCACGGCCAACGAGTATGCAAACCGAAGACGTGAGCACTTATTGTTTGAAGTACGCGCTGCGTTCTACGGTGTTGTCTTCACGACGGTCTTCCATGGACCAGTCGATTTGGCAACGTTGTAAGGACAACGTGAATTCGTATTCTGCCAGCTCGCGGAAGTCGTCGTTGTCATCTTGCAAGAGACAGTTTCGACTGTGGACGGCGACGAGATCACCATTAAGTTCGATCTCAAGAAGGCCCGCGCCACCTGAGAGAGGGCTGAGAGAGCAAGAACGGTTCCCCGGTGTTACCCAGTGAATTGCCGATGCGTTACGTCGACTAGACATGACACTAACTCCAGAAAAGAGGTGTGGTGCAATTCGCCTCTTCGCTGCCGACACCAATCTCGAAATTGAATGCTGACACTCGATTTCGCATCTTCTCTACGCGAATTATCTCACAAACCATCACGAAAAGCGACAGAAATCACTGTGCTGGCGTGAGGCACACGAAACGATTGCCGTAACAAACAGAATGTTGCCTCGGTGTTGCACGGATTTTCTGCGCAGGGCATTTAGCTTGACACAGGAATGCAGCGCGCCGCTCAAACGTTTCGGGAACTCGCACCCAAGAGCCATACGACACGACGATCGCTAACGCAGTCGTCTGCAACAGTGGCAATGCCGCGCTTACTCGGGGATGGCGTCTTCACTAATGCGACCACCCAGCTTCTTGATTTCATTCAACTGGGATTTTGCATCGTCAGACAATGGGTTCTTGGCGACGTAGATTCGCCAGAAGGGCGAAAATCGACGCTTGCCGTCCGCATCTTTTTTGGCCATTTCGAGAAGCACGAAAACGTCTTCGATGCCGTTGTTCTCAATGACTAGATACTTCAATTCCTCCAGAGTCTTCAAAGGAGACAGGTCTGTGGCCTTGTTGTTTCGAATATCTAATGACGATAGCCATTTCATTTTCGAAACAGTGTCAATCGATGTGAGTCGATTGCTGTCGACGTACAACGACCAGACTTTCGCGAGCCCGGCGATTGGGCTGAGGTCTTTGATTTTGTTGTGCGAAAGGTACAGCGAACGAATGTTCTTTAGACCAGCGATCGGCTCGAGGTCGACGATTCGATTGTGAGCTAGGTGGAGGTATTGCAGCCGCGTGAGTTTTTCGAGTGCTGTGAGATCACCGATTCGATTGTTGGCAAAGTTAATAGACTGAAGGTTCTTCAGATTCATGATGGGATCGATGTCGGCAATGTCATTGTCCTCAAGGTCAATGAGGGCCAAGCTTCGGCAGTGCTCCAAGCCGCGCAGGTCGCGAATGCTCTTGCCTTTGCCTTCGATCGTAGAAATGTTCTCAACGTCTTTTGCCGTGAGCGGTTCGTCGTTGTCTCGTTTGGCGAAAACGTTGCGTCGCACGACTGCTTCCAGGTTCTTGTCAGGAAAAATCGAAACAGCTTTGGAAGCCTGCTTCTTGTCTTTTTCTGCCGTCTCTTTTTTGTCTTCTTGTGCTTGTGCGAACGAGGCAAGGCAAATCACAACGAGCAGGGCGATCGTGCGTTGAAGCGATGTTGAGGCGATGGCTGACACGGTGGGAACTCTCTCGACGAAGTAGCGTTAGCTGAAGGCAGGGTGCGGTCAGAACAGATTCGTGTTGCCGCGAGACCGCGAGAGCAGTCAGCAATCGGATTTTGAAATCTGTCCAATGGTTTTCGCATTTTCGGTCTCTACTGTAGTGCGGTGGCGATCCTGCTTCCAGCCGATTTGCGGGCTTCCCGGGCATTTGCAGGGGAACTGCTCCCACGCCACCGATTCGCGTGCTACGCTTTCAGGTTATGCACTCGTCTAAGAGCGGGGAATCGCAAGAAAAGCGATATTCGTTCGATACGTTGGTCGTTTCTGACACCACAGTTGAGCGACGAGTCGCAACATCAGGAAAGCTGCGGACGGAACGGAATTAACATATACGCTTCACCCTTGTCCTGCTGAATCATGCCTCGCATATTGCTCACCGCGTTTGAACCTTATGAACCATGGACTTCGAACGCCAGTTGGCTCGCGTTAATCGAACTGACGCGGGAGCTTCCCGTCGAAGCCGAGATCACTACGCGGCTTTATCCGGTCGAACTTGAGGCCATGAAGCAGAAGCTGACGGAGGATTTGAAGTCGAATTTTGACTTTGCCTTCCATGTCGGCCAAGCGCCAAGAACCAGCTGTCTTCAACTAGAGGAGATTGCTCTCAATGTCGCGGCGAAGGGAAATTCGGTCGAGCATGAGCACCACGCCGCGGCTGTGTGTGGCGAGGGACCGTACGCTTATCGCAGCAAGTTGCCTGTTCGAGAGTACGCGGCGGCGTTACGGGCCAACGGAATCCCGGCTCGTGTCTCCTTTCACGCTGGGACGTTTTTGTGCAACGCGCTGCTGTACTGGTCGTGCCGAGTGACCGATGAACTGGATCTGCCGACAAAATCGACTTTCGTCCATGTCCCGCTAGAGACCTCGCAAGTTCTTGAATTGGACGAGCCGATGCCGTTTATGCCCGCGTCTATGGTTTCAGACGGCCTGCGTTCACTGATCCAAATGACTGCGAACGAAAAACCAAGTTCGATGGCTTCTGCATAGCGCGACTCGCCAGTCGTGACTTTGTGAGTCGGAGCACCTTGTAAGTCTGAAGCACGTTATTCAGAGCCTACCAGCCGATGACCATGTTCGTCTCAATGGCTTTTCGCGCTCCATCCAGGTCCGCACCTGTTTCGTGCATATAGAGGCGAATTGCGTGGACTTTGTCGCCCGCTGCTTTAGCAAGGCAGTCTCGTGCCGTCCCACAAGGATCCACAGCCGTCGAAAGCCCTAAAACCGATTTTGAGATCACCCAGCTATTTCGAGGGCGTTTTGTCAGCCGCTTAATGGCCTCACTGGGGTATGCTTCCCTAGCCACCTTGCAGGCTGCTTCCTCGTCGTCGGCCCACGTAATAATGATGTGAGCGTTGGTTTCGACTTCGAATAATGGCATACTTGATTCCTTCGCCGGCCGATGGTCGCAAGCCAAACGATGGCAAAAACACAGTCGGAGAATTGACGTTTAAGTTGTGCCGATTGTATGAGTCAGGTGCGGAAATCGTCAACTTTCTGGCATCCGGAATCCGCCAGTTCTGGGAACTTTAGGATCCCGGCAACGGTCTACCACGAACCGAAGCATTTTATGAACACCAGCACGTCATCTGATCGAACGACACCCAATAAGAACGCCTCCCAGGCTGCCGACGGCCAGCCCTACTATCAGGCGCCGCGGAACAATGCGTCTGGCGGTAGCCCCGTACCGAAGTGGTTCATTCCTTCGATATTCATCGGCGGAATGGTTGCCTTTCTGTTTCTTGTTGGGCGGGCGGAGATTTCTCGATGGTATTTCGCGTCTGCCCGCAATGCGATTGTCGACCACCGCTACGAAGATGCTATCGAGGCTGCGGACAACGGCCTGAAATGGGATCCGGAATACGTGGATCTGATCAGTCTACGAGGCGTCGCCAACGCGAACCTTAAGAACTTCGAAGCAGCGATCGCCGATCAGGATCAAATCATTGAAATCGCGTCGAAAGAAGATCCGTTCAGTGAGCAAGTTCTGAATGCCAAGACTTCAAAGGCGGGCAGCCTGCAACGCATGAGTCAGTTTTCCGCTGCGATCGACATCTGGAATGAGGTCGTTAGTTTCCGAGAAGACCAATACCGGTTGCGAGATGATACGAAATCGATGCGTCAATTTTCGCTGGCGCTCAACAATCGAGCCTACACGGAAGCTCAGGCCCATGTTGCTGGGAACGACAACATCGACATCGAGCTGGCCTTAAAAGACATCGAGAAAGCGGTCGACTTACGTGGTGACAATGATCCTATCCTGCTAGACACGCTGGGGTATCTCAAACTGCTCAACGGCCAGAACGAGGATGCGTTCTATCTGCTGGACATGGCTGTGAAGCTGACAAAAGAATATTGCCAGGGTCGTCAGGCTGCTATTCGTCGTGAAATGAAACAGGTCGTCGATCAACGATATTTAGAAGACGAGCTTCGCCAACTCGACGAACATTACGCCATCATCTTGCATCACCGAGGCGAGGCCCATCGAGCACTTGGCAACGAAGAGCAGGCTGAATCAGATATCGACGAGGCCGTGAACTTAGGCTTCAGCAAAGAAAACGGTATTTGGTAGCTGTCCAGTAGGCATGCCTATCTGAACGATTCGGTCGCACTGCACTGGATTGTGTGCCACAGCTGGCTTGTCCAGCAGGACCATTACGGTTCAGCCGTACGCGACTAGGACGATGGTCGGCGACCATACGACATACTTCGAGGCTTCGGACCCTACCAAACGCGCGAGCCGTAGCCTCGCATGCAGATAAAGCCGGCGACAACAACAAATGCGGCGATGGCAATCCACCCATTTGTGCCCATGTTGTCAACATGGTGGATAACGGTTCGAAGTGCGGAAGATATTACGTGCATCGAAGGCACCACTGATTGCGGACGAATAGCAAAATAGATCTACTGTGAACGGTAGCTCACAGGACCCCTCGAGCAGTGTGATTTCCTGTCGAATTTGCCGCCAGAGTTGGTGGGCGTTGCCGGGCCTTCGTCGAACAATCCTCCTAACCCGCAGAAGTGTAAATGGCCCGGATACGAACTTTCGTGGCGATTGAGTTGGACGGCTCGATCAAGAAAGCAAGCGCAGATGCAATTCGAGTATTGTCCTCGACCGCGGAGTCGGTGCGCTGGGTCGACCCTGAAGGGATGCACCTGACTCTGAAGTTCTTGGGTGATGTCGACGATCGAGAACTGCACCAAGTTTGTCAGATTACCAAACGGGTGGCGGAGGAAGTCGATCCGTTTTCGCTTAGCTGTTGCGGTCTCGGTGCTTTTCCGTCTTCAGATAAACCGACGACGATCTGGATGGGGCTGAGCGATGAGTCTGAAACGCTGGTGCCGATGCAGAAACGGTTGGAGTCGCTGCTCTTCGACGAGCTGCGCATTCCAATCGAGAACCGCCCATATCGAGCTCACATTACGCTGGGGCGAAACAAGTCGCGAGGTAAGTACAATCCGCCATTGACGGAACTGTTGCAGTCGTCCGCGACGGAGGACTTCGGATCGCTTCAGGTAAACGAGTTAGTCGCGTTTTCCAGCGAACTGACGCGGCAGGGACCGATCTATACGCCACTTTGCCGATGTCCCGTCGGCAAGCCTGCCCCTAACGTAAATTAAGCCGCCGTCGTGCTGGCTTTCGCTTTCGTTTTTGTCGCTACAATGACTGCCGGCACACAGCGACACTCAGATCAAAGTTTGAAAAGCATGAACGTACTGGTAGTTGGCAACGGAGGCCGCGAACACGCACTGGCCTGGAAGATTTCGCAGAGTTCTCGTGCTGACCGGGTCTTTGTGGCTCCAGGGAATGCCGGTACGGAAGTGGATGCTGAAAACGTCGATATCTCGCCAACCGACGTGCCGAAGCTGATCGAATTCGCAAAGCAAAACGACGTTGGACTGACGGTCGTTGGTCCCGAAGCACCGTTGGCGGTAGGAATCGTAGACGCTTTTCAATCGGAAAAAATGCGCATCTTTGGCCCCACGAAAGCGGCGGCCGAACTGGAAGCCAGCAAAGTCTTCTGCAAGAACCTGTTGCGTAGCGCAGACATTCCGACAGCAGACTTTCAGGTTTTCCGCACGGCCGAAAGTGCCAGTCGCTACATCACCGATCGATATCCGACGGACAACGAAGACGTCCCCGTCGTGGTGAAGGCCGATGGCCTGGCGGCAGGTAAGGGCGTCATCGTTTGCCATAACAAAGACGAAGCATTGGGGGCGATCGATCGAATCTTTGGTGAGTTTGGCGATGCTGCAACACAGGTCGTCATCGAAGAAAGACTCGATGGGCAAGAAGCCAGCATCATCGCGATTACGGACGGTCAGACGATACTCACGCTTTCACCTGCGCAGGATCACAAGCCAGCACTCGACGGCGACAAAGGACCTAACACCGGCGGTATGGGGGCGTACTGTCCGGCTCCAATCGTTGATGAGAAGACGATGGATTTCGTGCACGAGCACGTCTTGGTGCCCACCGTGCATGCGTTGAAGCGATCACGGAATCCGTTCAGTGGTGTCTTGTATGCCGGCCTGATCATGACGAATCAAGGACCGAAAGTCCTGGAGTACAATGTTCGTTTCGGCGATCCGGAATGCCAACCGCTATTGATGCGAATGCGTTCCGATCTGCTCGATATCATCGAAGCTACCGTCGACTGTCGACTTGATGAGATTAAGCCGCTCGATTGGGATCCGCGACCTTCCGTTTGTGTGGTGATGGCCAGCGAAGGGTATCCCGGTTCCTACGAAAAGGGCTACGCCATTCGAGGCTTGGATGAAGCCGCTCAACTAGAAGACGTCAAAGTATTCCATGCTGGAACTACGTCACACGACGGCAAAATCATTAACACAGGTGGCCGAGTCTTGGGGGTCACCGCCTTGGGGAAGTCGATTTCAGCAGCGAAGTTGCAGGCCTACAAGGCAGTGAAGTGCATTCGTTGGGAAGGTGCCTGGTGTCGCAAGGACATCTCGGATAAGGCACTGATCTAAGGCACACGGAAGTCAGGGTAGTGGGCTGACTCTTGCTCCGCAGCTTGCGTGTTTGCGTTTGCCTTCGACGCAATAGTAAAACAAGCATCGGTTCCGCCATGAATTTTATGTGGCGACCGCTTGCTTGTCTTTCCCAATGGAGAACTCGTGGCATGCGCGCGTTGACTTTCGTGCTTTCCGCCCTGTTTGCGTTCCTGCTTCCAGTAGTTGGCATTGCTGAATTGCCCACTGGAGTTATTGATACGCAGCCGAATGGCGAAGTTCCTCTTTCCCCCAAAGCGTCACTTGCCAAGATCTCGGTACCGAACGAATTTCGTGTGACGCTGTTCGCCGGGGAGCCTGATGTTTACCAACCGATCGCGATGGAGTTCGACGATCGGGGGCGTCTGTGGGTCGTCGAAAACTTCTCATATCCCGACTGGAAGTCGAAAGACCAAGATCGCATTCTCATTTTTGAGGACGTCGACAACGATGGGGAATTCGACAAGCGAACCGTGTTTGCGGATAAGCTCAGCAATATCACCGGCATCGCGTTGGGTTATGGCGGCGTCTGGTGTTGCTCGACTCCCCACCTGATCTTTATTCCGGATCGCAATCGCGATGACAAACCTGACGAGTCGCCGATCGTAAAGCTCGATGGTTGGAACGACACGAGTAAGGACATCGAGCACAATGTCTTCAACGGAATGTCTTGGGGCCCTGATGGGTGGATGTACGGATCTCACGGAATTCTGGCGGACTCCTTTGTTGGGAAGCCCGGTTCGGCGGACGTCGATCGTCAGCGTTTGAACTGCGGAGTTTGGCGATACCATCCACTGAGCGAAAAATTCGAAGTCGTGGCGCATGGAACAACGAATCCGTGGGGGATCGACTTTAACGAAGTGGGTGAGGCGTTCTTTACCAACTGTGTGATCGGCCATCTGTGGCACCTGATTCCCGGTGCACGTTACAAACGGATGTACGGTAAACACTTCAACCCGTACACGTATATCGAGATCGATGCGTGTAGCGACCATCTGCACTGGGGGGGCGGCCACTGGACGGACTCGCGTGGTGGACAGGGAATTCACAGTGTCGCGGGTGGTGGCCATGCGCATGTGGGTTCGATGATTTACTTGGGCGGAACGTGGCCGGACGAGTATCACGGCTCGATGTTTACCTGCAATTTGCACGGCAACAGGATCAATCGAGACCCGATTAAGCGTCACGGTTCCGGCTTTGTAGCGTCGCATGGTGCAGACTTTCTGATGGCCAACGATCCTTGGTTTCGTGGCATCGCGATTAAGTACGGCCCGGACGGAAACGTCTTTGTGAGCGACTGGACGGACCTGGGGAGTGTCACGACAAGGATGGAACCCATAGAAGCAGTGGACGGATCTACAAGATCTCTTTTGGAATCGACAACGGAAAAGCAAACAGCTTTGACCTGGCGGAGCAGTCCAGCGAACAGCTCTTCGAAACATTGTTACGGCACCCCAACGCATGGCATCGCCGACACGCACTGCGACTGCTGCAGGAACGAAAGGCGACTCGGGGTTTACCGTCAGAGTTGGAGGCAAAGTTTGTTGTCGAGAGTGCTCAAAAAATTGCCGCAGATACGACACGCCCAAAGCTCGAACGGCTTAGAGCCCTTTGGTTAGTTGGGGATGCGGCAGAGCTCAGGCATCTAGTCCGCGACGCCGATCCGCATGTTCAGGCATGGGCCATTCGATTGCGAGGTCCTTCCGCGTTTCGGGGTAACAAGACCGCGTCCAAGCATTCTCAAGAAGAGTTTGATGAGCTGATACGGCTGGTGCGGGACGAGTCCACGGCCTTGAACGTCAAGC
>CAYQMZ010000093.1:9243-14383 GCA_964418725.1 uncultured Pirellulaceae bacterium | reverse complement strand
TTCCCGGCAAGGCTGCTGCAATAAGTAGTCATCAACACGGAACACACCCACTACGCCACAGCCCTCTCAAAGACACCACTCTGCGAACTCAGCGTCTCCGCGTTTCAAAACCCAATTCGAGAAGTCCGCTTTCAGAACAGGCCAGACGCCGGTAACAGACACCTCACCAATGCGAAACGCATTAGCCTCGATCGCGTCCTCTCAGCGACGGACCTCGCCGCTTGTACACAACCGAGATGATGACGGCATTCGGGTCGGATGAATCAGGACGTGCACTAATGCTCGAATTTACGGATATCAAATCCACTCTCGATTCTACGATCCATGAATTGATTTCCTCGTCGATTTGGTCGGAATTTTGGCCAGAGTTAAACAGGAACGTCTTAATCTTCTGCATACATCGTTTCGCTCGGAGTAATGATTCGTCCATCTGCCGCGGGATCAGCGGTCACATCGGTACTGTAGAACAACAGCTGCCTTCGATCAAACTAGACCCAACAGACACACGCCTCCAAGTCGGTGCACCGGTATCCATTGGGGCGGTGCACGCTTCCGCGGATAATTGCATGGGCAATACAACGCCGCCGGACACTTCGAAAACCGAATGATTCGATCAACTCGGAGTATGCGGCGGCCACAATCGCCGGAACGGATTCAACGATCAGTACTGGTCGACGAGGTACTTGAGAAGGTCAGCTGATGTGACCATCCCCAACAGATCTCCTTCGCCGTCGACAACTGGCAGCGCATGGAATTCACTTTTCGCAAGAATCTCGGCGGCGTCTTTGATGTTTTGCTTTGATTCGATCGTCGTCGGCTCTTTCGTCATGATCGCCTCAACGCTAAGCGTGCGGTCAAGTACGTCATAGACAGCTTGGTTTTCAGATACTCCAAACGAGTCTGCAAAACTGACGCGCATCAAATCTAGGAAGCTCACAATCCCAGTGAGTCGCGAGCCGCTCACGACAGGCAGGTGGTGAAAATTGTTCTCCGCGAACATCTTGCCGACCGCAGACAAACTGGTCGTAGCGTTAATCGTCTGCAGCTCTTTCGTCATGATCTTTGTGACAGATTCGTTCTTACGTAATCTCGACATCGCATTCACCTAAACCTGGGATTCGTTGCGCGCTTAAGATCCGGGTCATTCATACAAGGGCAACCGCGCAAAGCTTCCCATCCTCTTTCAGTCGATCGCTGCCCACCTGACGGAAGGCACTTCCGATGCCAATTGCCTCGACTCCCAAACGACCTCGCATCGAGCCGACATCACACCAATCTGTGCAACACAGCTCACTTTAGAATCGGGCGATTCCGCTCACGGCGTGCCGAATGGAACCACCCTGGCTCCAAAGTCTGGTGCGAAGTGCGACAAACCGTTCAGGAGTGTGCTCGGTACGCGATTCGCGTTTGCCCGATGGCAAAGACCTCGCCATATCAACAACTACCACTACAAGGGAATTCAGAAATGGGGCTCTTCGAAAATGTGAAAAACGAGCGCGTGAGTAGTCTCAATCTTCGCGATCCGGTACTCGTAAAACCAACCGACAAACTGCGCGACACGGTCCTGGAAATGCGTCAGCAGAACTTGGGCTGCGCCATCTTGGTGGACGACGATCGCAAACCAGTCGGCATGTTCACCGAAAACATGCTCACGCAGATCGTCGCGAACCATCCCGAAGCGATGGACGACCCAGTGGACAAACATGCCGCCAATCCTTGGCCGCAGGTGAAATTGTCAGATCCGATCGGAGCAGTCTTAGACGCACTTGAGCTAAAGAACATTCGCTTTTTGTCTGTCGTCGATGATGACGGCTGCATCGCCGGACTGACCGGGCAAAAGGGCCTGATGGAATACGTGGCCGATCATTTCCCACAAGTTACGGTACAGCGCGTTGGACAAAGCCCAACCATGCACACACGAGAAGGAGCATAACAATGAGTAGCGATCCAAATACTTTCGTAGATCCGCTTGAGAACTACGAACCTAAAACCTACAGCGATCCACTAGAGAAGGCGATCGTCGAAGAGACCGTGGTGGCAGTCCAGCATCAGCCTCACGCCAGCATCACCGCGGAAGTTTCCACCAACGAGGCCGTCAAAAAGCTGGCAAGTGAACACGTCGCGTGCCTAGTTGTTGAAGAGGAAGGCAAGCTGGTCGGACTGTTCACGCACCGCGAAGTCCTCAATGGCGTCGCGTTAGAACCCGACATTGGCGACAAGCCTGTGCGTGAAGTAATGACGACGGATCCGACCTACGTACGCGAAGACGATCCCATTGCCGCTGCGTTATGCGTCATGGCTGTTCACGGCTATCGTCATGTGCCGATCGTAAACGCGGAGAAAAAAGTCATAGGCATCATCAGCCCCCAACGGATCACTGGCTTCTTGTCGGCCGGATTCGAACAGTAAAGTTGGCGATTGCTTTTGCTCTACCGTCGGCTTAACCCTCTCATTTGCGAGAGGGTCGAGCCAAAGCGGGCTCAGTGCGCCTAGTGTGCCTCCGCGGACGTCGCCACGACCACCTTTGGCTTTTGCCGCCACAATCCGCCCTCGCTAAATTGCTTCCATCCCCACTGCAACCAACGCAACAATGCCGAGGCCAACCAGAGCGCCCAGAACAGCATCAGCAAGCGGTAGAAATAAACTGAAACGGAAACGACGCGTACGACCGGCAGGTTCGTTCCTGTACGTGGTTGGATCCAATTCAGACTGGTCGACGACGACCGGTTCCCCACGATGAACATATCGGGATTACCTAGGAGCCCTTGCCCGACGACGACGACCAGGACTGCCAAGGCGATTACCGTGAGCAGTACGATACCGATTTGGCGGAGGTTGAATCGCCATGGGCTGGACTCCGTTTCTGGCGTAACGCCACGCCGTGAAAGTGCGAACAGCCAGGCCACCACCAGCATTGCCGCCACAACGTGTACCTGAGTGAGACCGATCGCCAACAGCACCCACTCGAGGCGACTCAACGGCGAGCCCGGCACACCGCCGAGGACAAGGGCAACCAGAATTGCGGTCGCCAAGATCACCCAGAAGCGTACCGCCGGACCAAGTAGCGGTCCTTCAGCCCAAAGCACCCAGCGGCTGGCTGGCACCTGCATTACCGTTGTCACATTCGATCCTTCAACGGGTAGTGTCAGATCACTGGATGCCGTTACCGTCGAGATCGGGGCATCTGTCTTCCACGCAACCTCAATCGTCTGTGGCCCGGGTCGCAGACCGACAATCAGACCGTTCGAATTTCTCCGCACCGGAATCGCTCGCTCTTCATGCTTCAGCGACGTGACGGATACGTCGGGCATTCCGATCACGAAGTCTGTTCCAACACTACACTCGACCTGTAACTTGAGCGTCGAGTTCCTTTGTCGCATCGCAACCGTATGCTCGACCTTCTGCACCGTCAGGCTATCACCACTGATCGCCTTCGGCTTGTTGAATTGAAGAGACACTTGCTCACCTGGCCACGGTCGCCAGACAGGAATCATGTTCTCCTCTTGAGGTTCGAAAACAGGGGCCAGCCCTGATTGGCTCATGTTCCAAACTGGTGAAGTGACAAGATGCCATCGCTCGACCCACGTGTCGTTTGCCGACGTCTTGAGCGAAATGTTCTCACCAACGGGGAGCTCGCTGTTCCAAGTAAACTGTCGCTGCCCAGAGCTCAACGCAACGTCGACCTGCCCGCCTTCAACGCGCACGTTCGAAGTCAGCACGCCCTCATTGGGGAGCAACGGTATCTTTAGCGAAACTGCCTTTTTGTCTCCAGACAATCGCGTTACCACCGTACGGACTTGCCAAACCAATCCGATCTCGAGATGGCGGTTAACGGCGATCATCGGATTGAAATCTTTCTGATCATAGGCGGCCGTGTCGGTGGCCGGTTGTTGCCGAGAAAACAGTAACTGTTGATCGGGGACTCCGTTGCGACCGATGCCCGTCACCGTCCAGCCCTCAGCCTTCACGGTCACTCGGCGAGGCTTCAGCTGATACGTCCATTCCCATTCGGATACGTTTGGCAAAATGGATTCCGTGACGACTTTATGAACACCTTTGGGAACGACAATCCACAAGTATTCATCCTTTCGGCTCACAAGTTTGGCCGGCTGATCGTCGATCGTAACCGTCGCAGGCGACCAAACAGGAAGCTTACCGGGCAGAGGTATCGCCACGTCGATCGCCGCATGCACTTCCGCGACCATTTTTGCGCGGCCGTTCTCAACACTCAGTTCGACCTGCGCGATATCGGCGGCATGCGGGTAGACGTCCGCTGGCTTCAGTAAACGCTTGCGCAGCGTCTGCAGCATTTCCTTATCGGGAAACTCCTGTGCATACGAAGCCGTGGGCCATGCGATCGTCAGTATGAGAAAACCGATCAACGCAACCACAGTGCTGCTGGACCGCGTAGTTGGAACACTCCATTTCCGGACTCCTAACACAATTGCGGCCAGCAACGCCACAAGCAGCACTCGCGCAATGGTCAGCAACCGATGCATTTGCATCGACAACAGGATTGGACGAATCGTCTGATCGGGCGACACAGGGCCGCCCCATTTGCATCGCACAATGTTCCAACGCCATTGCGGTTGCCCGGGACCGGTTTGAATTTTCGTCGCTGGGTCGTACTTCATATTGGAAACTTGAAATCTTGCCTTCCTTGCGACCTGCGCAACGGCAGCCTTCTGCTGCTGGAGATCTCTGGACTCATAAGCCATATCAGCAACCTCGGCCGAGTACTGAGAAGCTGTATGAAGCGTGCGAAACATCTGACGCCCGGCGTAATTCACTCCTGGGATCTCCAACTGCGGAAAGATCGCGGTTTGTATTTGGTGAGCCACGAATGGCACGAGATTGACCACCAGGAAGGCGGTCGCGACGTACTTCCAGATTTGTATCATCTGCTTGGCTAAACCGTCCGGCACAACCCGCAATAGGGCGATCGGTATCAGCAAGAAAAGCCACGTCCAGCGAGGCGAACCTGGCTCGTGGTAGGTCAAGCCAAACGCGACGAACGCCAGAATGCCGGCCGGCCAGCCCCAGATTCGATAGACAGCCATTGTGAAGATCAACAACAAAAACAGATCCAACAGCGACCAAGAAGTCAGCCAATCGCCCTCGATCTGATCCGCACCAAACA
>CAYQMZ010000093.1:8130-9233 GCA_964418725.1 uncultured Pirellulaceae bacterium | reverse complement strand
CGGCCAGGGCTCGCCAACCCGGTGGCAACACGAACGTCGCTTCCAACGAATCGACGTCTGCCATCCAGCCAGTTGCAGGGATCTGTCTCGCGTCCTCGATACGGCCAATGGCTTCAAGCTTCAGATTCCGCGAACGCAGCTCGACGCCTTGCAACCCATTCTGCGGATTCTCTGTAATGAGCTGCCCTTTGCCGTCGATGCGAACGGCCCCCAGACTGTGACCATTGGCTACATCAAGGCGCCATATCTGTTGCATCTGACCGCCGATGCGGTCTTGGAATGTGAGCTGCTTGCCATCATCGTCCAGCCAAAACTGACGCTCGATCGTCAGTCCTTCCGGCCGCTGCAGCCCCATACCGCGCATCTTTTCTGACAGTTGGAATGGCGCGTTCGTCTTCCACAGATAAACAGGCAACTGCCGCCATCTCTCAGGGAATGTTGTTTGAGTCACGTCAGCCGTCTGCAGTCCATCGACTTCAGCTAAACGGAATTCTGGTTTCGCCTGGAATGCAATCAACTCCTGATCAATGATTGGTTGTGCGTCGGCGGCGTATTGGATCTGGTTTTGATTTTGCTCACGAAACGCCACGAGGCCGATCGTCCATTTTCCAGCCCGCACTTGGGCCTTCATCCTGCCTTGCGCATCCACGGCCACAGGAATGGTGCTGTTGACGGTGGCCAGCTTGAATCCATCCGGCAGAATCCAACCGAAGTCTTCTTCACGACTTTTCCCAGATACGGTGACCTCGATTTCGGTCAGCAACCGAATGGGAATTCCGTCTTCGATGACGCGATAAACCTGTACTGATGTTAGATCCTTTTCGGTCTCCTCCGCTTGGATACTCTTGAGCCAGACGTGCCCGTCTGCATCCCAGCGCGGAATCTCAATTTCGACATCGTTCACCGACAGCTCAAGAATACCTATCTCGCGTGGAACCGAGATTCGCTGCGGCATCGTGTCCCACGCAAACTTCCCTGACAGATCGTGTTGTCCTGCTTCGAGCCACACTGCGGGACGTTGACCGCGTTGTACAACGGGAACCGGTTGCTCCCCGTCCTTGACTTGCAATGGCCAAACGCCCGCGGAACCAGGAAGCACCACC
>CAYQMZ010000093.1:0-8120 GCA_964418725.1 uncultured Pirellulaceae bacterium | reverse complement strand
TCGTACACCTCGACTGAAATCTGCCAGTCTCCGGAATCCGCGTTGGTGTCGAGTGACAATGCTGTGGGCCATACTGCAATTCGCTCGTCGCCGTCTCGATAAGTTGTAGGCGACTGCCGCTTGGCATCGTCCCACGTCGCCCAATCTTCCCACGGCTTCAGCGATTCGGGGATGCTACGTTCCTGGCCCAGCACTGTGTGGACGCTTGGAGCGATGACAAGCGCCAACGCGAGCAACATAATGACGCGGCAATTCCAAGCTACGAACCGCAGACTGTTACGTGAGCGAGTTACTGGAAGCATGTCGGTTTCTCTTTTGTTTCAAGTTCGCACAAAACCAATGTGTGATGCGAATTCCTCTTCGCCCCAGCAAATGGCTCAACGAGCGCAGATCGGGGCGGTTCGCACCTATGTCAGGTCTACTTCTGTTCGGGCTTCAAACGCAGAGTACCCGTTTAGGCGTTACGGTCGCAACAAACATACCTTTTATTTTGCACCTAGATGACACGCATCGAACTCGACCAGTCCACAGAGTCTGGTCGATCAGCCAGTGTGCTGTTCGGCACAGCCAATCGAGAATGACGCAAATGTGGAGAACCACACCGCGGCTCTGGGCGAATTCGTCTGGCGACACGGACTCTTCGGAGATCGCCGCAGTATTCTATTCTGCTCGTCGAGCGGCAAGCACATCGGAACGGTCGACGGCATTGTTGTAGTCGAAGGACTCGCGGGCATCTAAGAATCCATCAGTTGCATCCACCAGCAACGCAACCAAGAACTCCGCCACCTCGCTGGGCTCCGAGAACTCGCCTCGTTCCAGCATTCCAGCGAATACCGATGCTGTTTCTGTATCCGATGCTAACACGGATTCAACAATCTGTGTGTTCACCGCACCAGGAAATACGCGAATGGAACGAGTCTCAGGCAACTCAGCATCAGCACATCGAGCCGCCATCTGAGCCGCCGCTTTGACGATCGAATAAGCGGGCCATCCACGACGGGCGGCAGAGGCCGAGTAACTGTCAACGAACAACATCCGGCGCACTTTGTTGTGTCTCGCCAACGCTTGATACAGCGAGATCGGCGTTGCCACATGGATCCGCAGGTGCTCGATCATTTCGCTGGGTTTCAACTGATCATAAGGTTCAAGCGGAACCAACGACCCAGCGGAATGCACGATACCGGCGATCTCGTTTCTCCCGATCTCACTGTTTGCGATCGTGCTGTCAGCCACCAGCTCGATCCCCTGCTCCGTCGCAAGGTCCGCCTCGACGATCGTAAGATGCGGCCCAGTCACCGACTGCAACGACAGAAGCAGATCTGTCGACCGCCCGACGGCAATGACGTGTTTCCTGCGTTCTGCCAACTCAATTGCAACAGCGCGGCCAATCCCCTTGGTTGCTCCAGTCACGACATAAACGGATGGACTCTGCATCTATTCGACTCGCATTCGATGCTGGGGATTTTTGAGGCTTAACGGATCAAACGATACGACTTTGTGCGCCCATTGCCGGCCCAATGTACTCTGAGCAACAGATTCGGCGCGAACGACCAGCCATCGGTATCATCGAGCAACCAAGACACGACTGGCAATCTTAAGTTCGCGATTCACGGACTCGATTCAACCATTCACGACATTGGCAAGTTCACGCACGATGGACGCCGCATCGCATGCGTACAAGTCAGCTCCGCCGAACGGATTCAGTTCTAGCAGGCGAAGACTGCCGTTGGCTTCGCACACATCCAGTACATATACATCGGCCGGGGAACGAATCGACGCCGCTACTTCACTTGCAAAACTCCAAGCCGCACTGGCAGGCTGATCGGCAATCGCCGTTCGGCTACTTGGGTCATACGAAGATCCAGCAATCACGGACGATTTCGCCACGACAAAACGCCATTCACGCCCAACCTCGCAGATCGGACATACTACTACCGGCAATGCCTCATCATCAAAGTAGAAGCCGTGATCCAACGAGGATAGCGAGATTGTCGCAACGTCCAGGACTCGGCCGCTAAAAGGTTTGAGAGGACTGTCCGGGCGGACGAACACTCGATCGGTACACCCAATAGATGCGGCGACTTCGACGGCTTTGGCAACGAGCTCGTTGGCGGGAAGGAATCGCCAGTCGGAGTGCAACAGCCACTCGGTAGCATCGTCGTACAATGCTGAACAGCAGAATGCAGCTTGGTCGCAGAATGATCCCGGGCACCAATTCAGTTCCCCGTGGATCCGTGCCGCGTTTCCGAGCGAACCATGAAAGAATGTATTTGCATCCGCGACATGGGCCGGCACCCCTTCCTGCCACCACAAGTCATCCCAGTCAAGCAAACGATGCCCGCTGCTTTTGATCGCACGACGCAGCGACGAGTTCGATTCGGGAAAGACGTCCGGCTCTAGCACCCAGGTAATCTCGCTCATATCACTTTGCCTCAACTTGCCCGTGACTTCCAACCGCAGTCTTCTAACGAAGCGAAAACCAGGAGAAACGTTCGCGACAAAGAAAGCGAAACCGGCCGGCAAAGCTCAGTTTTCAGCTCTCCGAGTGTAAGGACGCAAGCTTACACCGGCACGTTCGCCCATCACCTGATGCATCCGGCAAATGCGGGCGTCAAACGGGCATTCGAATGATTCGGGAATCTTACCTTCAACAAAGCACCGACGAGCAGCTAGGTGTCGCCAGCATCCAATGTGAAAAGTACGCTGGACCGGTTCAAACACAATCATCAATTCAGGATGGTCCAGCAGGTGCTGGAAGTAGTCCTCCCCCCAATCCTCGATCCCGAAAGCATTCGCGCCGGGAATGAACTTACCTCCTGTTATCTGCGGTTTGTTTTCGGCTTCCGCAAATGTCTCGAACAGAAACAAGTTTTTTCGCGCATCACATAAACGCGTCAACTCATCTTGGTCAGCGTCGCTCAGGGTCTGCCACCAAGACTCCGCGTCCCTCTGAAGTTCAGACGGAAGACTATCCACGAGTGTTTGGGGGAGAGTTTCCATCGCGTCGTTATGCCGGCCAGGTGATTTCAGTGTGGGGCCTCTAACGCACTGAACTCGTCGGGGATCAGCACGGAGTCAACCTACTTCGATCAGCCAACTTGCTTCGTTCAGCTAACTATCGTCCGAAGACAGTCCGATCACTCACTTCTCAAGCCCCAACTGCTTGCGAACTGCCTTGCGATTATTTTGAAACGAAAGAGCGTCTAACGCCAACAGAAAATTCTCTTTGTCCAACGTAATTTGATACAAGGCGACAGCGGCAGCAACACGGTCTTTGTCGAAGTCAATTTCCGAAAGGAGCTTCTTCACTTGTTGGCTCGACAATCGTTTCGTCGTCGGGCTCGTGAGCTGGGCGTAGTCCTTTAGATACTTGGACTTTTTCTGGCTGAACTTCTGATCTTTGATTGCGGCAAGCAGCCGCTGAAACTCTCCTGGTTCGAGCGTCTTCCATCGCGACTCAGAAACCAACAGATCAGCTTGAATGATGGCCGCGTTTCGCTCGGCCCGATCAACCAGTTTTTGAATCTCACGCCTCAGTGTTCGATCCTTGATCTGCGTGGCGAGCGTCCGCATATCGCGAAGATTCGTCAACAGGTCACTCGTCGCCTTCGGCACGCGCTCATTGTCATTCTGATTAAACGACAGCAACTCGCCCTGTCCGTTCACAGCGTGAACCATCAGCAACGAAAGGACGCAACCAAGCAAGGCGTTCGATGGATGCATAAACATGGTCTTGATCTTCCTGAAGACGAATGGAGTGACCGAACTTAGGCCCTGTAATCGCGGGCAATTGGAACCCCTGACAACAAACCGTAACAGAACCCGCCCTTATGTTTGGCAATTCAGAGCTCTGGGTCTAGTGCAAGAAATTGTCCCGGCTGTCGATCGCGGTGTGTCGTATACGTGGGGCGATTGCCACCGCATGGCATTGGCCGCCGCTCGAATCTTAGAAAGCAACCAGTTTCTTCGTGCGAAGGCGGCGGAGCCAGCAAAACGCCGGTAAGTCCACGCCCTAGTCGGTTGAAAGTGGCCAGGATACGATTACTAGGAGATCATCCGAAGCAGAAGCTGATTTCCCCGCACGAGAAGGACCAGAGAGCCCCGATTGGCATGCAAGTTCAAGTAAACGGCGAATCCACAGAACTGGAAAACGGCACCACAGTGACCGATTTGCTGCTTTCGCTCGAGTTGAATCCGCGTCAAGTGGCAGTCGAGGTCAATCGAGAGTTGGTTCCGCGCGAAGAGCACGCTAAGCACAACCTGGCTGATGGCGATCAGATTGAAGTAGTGACGTTCGTGGGAGGAGGCTAGGCCATGGCGACAGCAGACATATCAGAGACTTTGCCGGAAGAAACATTACAGATCGGCAACAAGACATTAAGCAGCCGGCTGATTGTCGGCACAGGCCGCTACGACTCGATGGAGATCATGCGGGAGTCGCTGGAGCATTCCGGCAGCGATTGCCTGACGGTCGCCGTGCGTCGCGAACGACTCTACAACACCACCGGGCAGAACATCCTGGACTTCATTGACACGGATCGGTACTTGCTGCTGCCCAACACGGCCGGTTGCTACTGCGTCGAAGACGTGCTGCGAACCGCGAAGCTGGGGCGTGAAATCTTGCGAGGCCTGGACAATCCCGGTGCCGATTGGGTGAAGCTTGAATGCTTGGGCGACAACAAGACGTTGCTGCCAGACGTGTTGGGAACTCTGCAAGCGACGGAAAAGCTTGTCGAAGACGGCTTCCAAGTCCTGTGCTACACAACGGACGATCCCGTGATCGCACGTCAACTCAAGAACGCCGGTGCCGCAGCGGTGATGCCTGCCGGCAGTCCCATCGGTTCAGGACAGGGCATCCTAAATCCAAACAACATTCGTATCTGCCTCGAATATCTCAAGGAAGGTGATCCGACATACCCGGTCATCGTCGACGCCGGAGTCGGAACAGCAAGCGACGTTGCGTTCGCAATGGAGCTAGGCGTAGATGGCGTGTTGCTCAACACTGCGATCGCACATGCGAAAGATCCCTTGCGCATGGCGCGAGCGATGAAGTGTGCTATCGACGCCGGTCGCTTGGCATACCTTTCCGGTCGCATCCCCAAACGACTCTATGCGTCAGCGAGCAGCCCGGAAGACGGCGTCGTGGGCAGCAACGAATAAGAGTTCCGACACCAAAGATTTGCTGAAAATCGCGACGCGTGAATTCAGCTTCAGAACTAGGGATGAAACGGCGGAACATCGACGGTCCGTGTACCATCGATCATTTCCTGCACGTACTTTTCCACGCGATCGCAAATTCGATCTAACATCTGTTCGCCCAATTCGCTGGTGGCGTGCGTTGGCGATTTATCTTGCTGCTGGCTCATCGCTTGGTGCCGGACGTTCTCTGGAAATCTGGCGAGAGCAATAGCAGTCTCAAATTCTTGAGCGTGACCAGGCAAGTCTTCCGGAATTCGATTGCCAGAGGACAACAGCTTGGCTTCGGCTTCTCCCAGCGTATCCCAGTACGAAAGGAAGTGCAGGTTAATCTTGAATTCCCTCACGAACTGATCCCAATTCGAGCGACAGGGCACAATGTTTCCGCCATGTCCGTTGAGCACTAAGATGTTCTGAAACCCAGCGGAAATCATGCTGCGAATCAGATCATTGACGACCGCTAGGAACGTCGCTGGTCGCAGAGTCAGGGTCCCGGCATGGTTCATGTGATGCTCGCTGATCCCCGCCATCACTCCTTGAGCAACGACGACGTTTGGAGCAAGGCGTCCGGCGACCTCGGAAGCAACGACGTTTACGCTACGCCAATCATGCTCCATCGCCAGGTGATTTAAGTGCTGCTCGATAGCCGCTACCGGAATGATGCACGCTCGCAATTCTTGTCGCGCCATACGATCGGCAAACTCACGCCGAGTCATTTTGCCAAGCTGAAATTCTGCAGTCATCACTCACCCCCATTGTTTGACTGCATTCTAATGGTCTCGTCGCGGTGTTAGGATACGGTCCGATGAAGATCTGGCATTTGCCATGGGACTTTGGGGGAAAGATGACCGAACACGATCAAGTTGACGTTGAACGCCCCACGCCAGAGTCCGGCGCGACATCGGAATTCGATTCGGTCTATCTGAATTCGATTCGTGAGACACGAGTGTTGCTGATCGGTTTCGTCGTCTTTCTGGGCTGGACGATCGGCAGCTCAATGTTGACCGGCTATGGCACCGACGTTGAAATCGTCTCTAGTCGAACGCTAGGCATGCCAAGCTGGGTATTCTGGAGCGTCCTGATCCCTTGGATTGCCGCCACACTCTTCACCTTCTGGTTTGCTTGGTTCTACATGGCCAATGATTCGCTGGTAAGTGATGTTGCGACGAACGAATCACTGTCTGCAGCCGCAAACGAACATTCGTCTAAGGAATGACCCTTTCGAGGTAAGGAAGTTGCAAGCTTATGTTGGTTTGCCAAGTGACAGGTTCGAATTCTGCACTCATCACGTTCGGCATTTACACCTTGGTTGTGCTGGGCTTGGCGGTACTGTCCAGCCGTATGCAGCAAGGCAAGAGTTTTCTCAGCGAGTACTTTCTAGGTAGTCGAAATCTGGGAATGTGGGCCTTCGCTTTGACATTCGCAGCCACAAGTGCATCTGGCGGCAGCTTTACTGGTTTTCCAAGCCTGATTTATTCACACGGCTGGTCACTGGCGTTATGGATCGCCAGCTACATGTTGGTACCAGCGATCATGATGGGACTGCTGTGAAAACGGCTAAATCAAATGGCCAGAACATCGGACGCCATCACCATCCCGGACGTACTGGCAGCAAGACTGGGAAGTTCCGCGATTCGTCTGCTATCCACGGCGCTGATCATCTTCTTTATGACGTTCAACTTGGTCGCGCAGTTCAAGGCCGGCGCTGTGATGCTCAGCACGCTGCTCGACAACACTCCGATGTATCGCGCGATTGTGGGACAGGTCGGTTTGGCCACGAATCTTCAAGATCCGGGATACATAGTCTGCCTACTTTTCTTCGCCTTCGCCGTAATCGTTTACACATCCTACGGCGGATTCCGTGCCGTTGTTTGGACGGACGTGCTTCAAGGCGTGGTGATGGTGATCGGCGTTCTCATCCTGCTGCCGATGACCCTGTACCACGTCGGCGGCTTGAATGCGGCAACGAAGGACGTCGCCGAAATGATCCCTCCACGAAACTGCCGGCTTTTGATTCGTCCCGTATCGACGGAAACGCCAACTGACGAATCACCCGAAAAGGTGCCGGTCGAGTTTGGTGCCTGGATTGCCACAACGGGAGAGCAGTCGCAGGGAAAACAGCCAAGCGTCTTTCGCTTACGAGAGCGAATCGACAACTTGCATGCGATCGACGCACCGGGGATGGAGGTCGCAGCGTTACAGATTCGTTCGCCACACGAGGTGAAACGCATTCTTGCCTCCGGAAAGGTTCAAGAAAACGTTGTCGTCGTCGAGGTTCGCGAATCGACACCCTACGAATTCGGCGACAACCAAGCAGGAGTCTACGTTTCGGCGCCCGGGCCGAGCGCCAGCAGTGCAGTTGGTTTTTTGCCAATCGGCGTCGCGTTTTCCTTTTTCTTTTTATGGACCTTTTCCGGAGCCGGCCAACCAAGCAACATGGTCCGCCTGATGGCGTTCAACAACACGCTGACGCTGCGACGAGCCATCATCACGGTGTCGATCTATTTCTCACTGATCTACTTCCCGCTGGTCATCATCTTCTGCTGTGCACGAGTGCTGATGCCGGGGATGGAAATCGAGTCGGATCGAATTATGCCAGCGCTCGCGGAACACGTGACGGGGCTATCGGGAGTACCGTGGCTGGCTGGACTACTGGTAGCAGCCCCGTTTGCGGCCGTGATGTCCACTGTCGACAGTTTTTTGCTGATGATCAGCTCGTCGATCGTTCGCGACGTGTACCAGCAGCAAATCAACCCGAATGCGAAAGAAGCCACGATGAAGCGGCTTACCTACATCGTGACTGCGGTTGTCGGCGTCGTCGCGCTCCACGCGCAGCTGTGAGATGGTCGCGCGCGACTCGTTGAACGTCGCCTCGCGAGCGGTGCGCATCTCGTGGTCGAGACGCTCCACGTCCTGCTGCAGCT
>CAYQMZ010000092.1:0-14400 GCA_964418725.1 uncultured Pirellulaceae bacterium | reverse complement strand
TACGGAGTCAGGGCCGCGTTGCAACATCTATGGACACGCAACCGTGCACCGAGCTTAGGCTCAGTGCACGGAACAGCAAGAGTGATCGGTAACCCGTGACTATCGAGCGTCTGCTGCGGGCTCAGGACGAGTACTCACCTGCGGTTGGCGCTGCGGCCCTAGGCGACGTAGTTGCTCTTTCGCCGTTGGCACTTCCGGTGCCCGTGGGTGCTTTTCAATCACGTACTGGAAGAAGCCTTTGGCACCTTCGATCAGTTGATTGCGACGCTGCGGGTTTTGTTCCTGACCGGCCAAGACGGTGGCACATCGGCCAGCCTCGAATGCCGATTTGGCTTGCCACTGCTTGATTGCGTCGGTCGCCTTGTCAGCACCGTAGCCGAACATCACACGACGGAACTCCAATATGGCGGCAGTGTAGTTCTTCTGCTCAAACAGAACTTCGCCTGTCATGAATCGACCGCGTGCTCCCAGTTCATTACGAGGAGCCGCTGCACTAACTTGTTGGAACGACTTCAATGCTTGGGGAAGCTGACCCAAGTTACGTTGGGCCCAGCCTTGTTCGTAAATTGCTTGTGGCATGTAGGCAGATTTTGGGAACTTCTTTTGAAGCTCTGCAATCCACTGTGCACTTGCTTCCCAATCTTTGAGTTGGGCCGCAGCCTGTCCGCCGTGTAGCAGAGTAAGCACCTGCATCGTTGTGTTGCGAGACGGCTTGTTCTTGGCTCGTTCATAGGCTGCAAAGGCGTCCTTGAAGCGATCCTGTTTGAACAGGCACTCGCCACGCATGAACTCAGCGTCGGCAGCCAGATTTCCACTTTCGCTGACGGCAAGTTGCTTATCGAATGAGTCCAGAGCTTGCTCGTACTTTTGAGTTTGGTAGCGTGCCCAGCCTAGTTTGTAGAAAGCTTTTTCGCGAAGGTCCTTTGTGGACGCCATCGTCGCTGCCGACGTGTAGCTGGTTACCGCTTTGTCGTAGGTCTTGTTGTTGTAAAAGTCTTCGCCAACGTGGTAGTGCGCTTCAGCTGCCAGAGAACTCTTTGGCGAATCGGCAAGGAGCTTGCGGAATGTTTCCAACGACTTTGCGTCGTCCTTACTGTTCTTGTGAGCCCACGCAAGCTCGTAGAGGACCTTGTCCTTGCTGGCGTAGTTGGCATCGGTTTTCAGCAAGGCGTCGAAAACCGTTACAGCTTCGCTTGGCTTTTGCAGGCCAACCAAAGCCAGTCCTCTTAGGTACAACGCGTCGGATCGACCGGATCCGGTCGGCTTCGTACCGAGATATTCGTCCACGCGTTCTAACGCACCTTGGTGGTCGCCCAGTTGGTGCTGTGCCATTCCGCGGGCATAGACTGCCTGTTTGGACAACTCGTGATTCGGGTGCTCTTTTTGCAGTTGCGCGAAGTCCGCGTTGCCCTTTTGGGCATCACCGCTGCGGAGGTAGGACCATCCGCGACCATATAGGCCGAACGGAGCCAGCTTGGAGCTTGGCCAATCGCTGAGCAATTTCGAGTAGCTTGCTGTTGCAGCCTTGAAGTCACTCTTTGCATAGGCGAATTCGCCGAGGCGGTAATGCGCCTGATCAAGAACTTGACTCTTAGGGTATTTGCTGACCAGAGACGTAACGGTTTTCAGAGCCTGATCCAGTTTGCCTGTCCTGCGGTACGAACGTCCGAGGTTCAGGAGAACTTCATCGGCCTGCTGCCAGTTTGGCATTGCTTCACGAGAGCTTTCGAACGCTGCGATGGCTTTCGGGTGCTGATTCTTGGCGGCGTAGCTTCGCCCTAACCAATAAGCTGACTCGGCTTTTTCTTTCGGTGAATCCGTCGCGTTGAATACCTTGTCCAAAATTGGAATCGCCGCGTCATGGTCGTTGTTGGCCACCAATGAAAGGCCGCGACGCAGTTCGAACTTCATGCCGTCCTTGTCGCCAGAGGCTGCCAGATCCTTGTAGACCTTGGCGGCGTCTTCGTGATCTCCAAGCTGCAGTTTGCATTCGGCGAGCACTTTTTGAACTTCAGGTGCCAACGGGTGCTTCGCAAAACGCGTGTTGAACTGTTCAGAGAAGGTCAGGCCTTTCTTGTAGTCCTGAACTTCCATGGCTCCGTATGCAGCGTTGTACAGTGCCTTCGGTGCCAGGCGATGATCTTTGTGATCGTTGTAGATCTTCAGATAGGCGTTTACCGAGTCCTTCTGCGTCGCCTTTACTTGGTAGAGGGCGTCCGCATCGTCCAGTTTGAGGCTGACTAGGAATGGGTGCCGTTCCGCGGCTTTCATCACCGAGGCGACGACGTTGCGGGCGTCAGATGGTTTGTGCTGATCCAACAGGATCCGGGCCATCCAGTGAGCAGCTTCAGGAGCATGGGGACTATCGGAGTCCTTGATCTGCTTGAACCATTTGGCCGCGTCGTCGAATTTCTTCGCACGATAGTAGGCTCGGCCGGCGGCGATGGCGGCGTCTTTTGCGTACGGCGATTGAGGCATGTCCTCGGCGACCTTGCCGAAGATCTTTGCAGCGTTGACGTAGCCCTTTGCTTGATCTGCACGCCAGTTCGGATTCTTGTCCGCGGCAGCAGCCAGTCGTTCCGCCATGGCAGCAACGCAAAACGCCTGTCGATAGCGGGCGTGATCAACCGCCTTGAATCCTCGTGATTCGGCAACCTCTTTGAAGATCCCAGCGGCTTCTTCAAACTCGCCTGTCTGCAAGATGGTCTCCGCGCGACGCATCTTCACTTCCATCGCCAAATCATGTTTCGGATATGTCTTCAGGAACGACGTGTAGACCTCCTTCGCGGGGCCGAACTGTCGCATGTCTTCTTTCGTGACCCCCAACGCGTACATGGCATCGCTGTGGAGATCGGAGTCGGTGTGCTTCTCGACTAGTTGAGCGTACGAATCGGCAGCTTCAGCGAATTTGCCTTGCAGGTAGAGCGACTCACCGCCGAAGAACAACGCCTGATCCCGGAAGCTACCTTTCGGGTACTTGTCCAAGAGTTGCTTGAACGTCTCCGTCGCGCGGGCGAAGTACTTCGGCTTGTTTTCGAGAGCTACCGAGTACTCGCACCAACCGAGGTTCAGGTAAGCGTCTTCCAGACGCTCGAAGTCGTCGTCTGCGTCTTTGACGACGATCGCTAAATGCTTGACGGCTTCTTCGAAATTCTTTTGCTGCAGCTCGCAAACCGCAAGGTTGTATCTCGCTTCCAATGCACGAGGATCATCCGAATGACCCTTAAGGAACTTGGCCCATTCCACGCCGGCCAAGTCGAACTGTTGATTGTTCTGATAACCCGCTGCTTCTGCGTACAGAACCAAAGCCTCTTTAGATGATTCGGGCTTCTCCGCGTCTTTGCCATCCGCATCCTGGGCCAATGAAGGTGCTTGGACCGCCAGGGCAATGGCTAGAGCAAAGGAGCAGAGGCTCATCATGTCAGATGATACGCGTCGATCTAGGACGGATGACCAAATCATTGATGATTCCGTAATAAGACGTGATGTAATAGAAGCGAAACGCTCGAACGTTCCGTTGTTCTGCGTGAAATTCGGCAAAACCAGCTTCCTTCTATTCGCGAAGCGTTCTGAATCTCGCGAAAAAGTGGGCTGATCTCCGGAAGTGTACGGAAATACGAAACTCGCGACAACAATGAATCTTCAGCGTGGCAGCACTGTTTTACGGAAACCTGCTATCAGGCTGTCGTTGTCGAGCCACAAGAGAGACATAGACTGACGAGTCGTTGTCGATATGATCGCCGATTTAGTCCGCGGCGGCGGTCGTGCGGTCGCTGGTTTGCTTTTCCAAACGACGGTGGAGACTGGCCGATTCAAGAGCGACTAACGTCTGAAGCGTGCCTTCCTGAACCACTTCATCGCGTTGGTTCACGAGTTGTCGGAACCACGTTACTTTGCCACGCCGTCGTCCGTTGGACTCCAGTCGAGTCACCTTCGTGACGGCTCGTACACTGTCGTCAAAGTAAATCGGCTTTAAGAAGTTCCAGTCCTGTACGCCAAGAAACGCTACGGTCTCGACGTTTGGACACTCGCTGCTGAGCCCAGCCATAAGGGACATTCCAAGCAATCCGTGCGCGATTTGCTGACGAAATGGCGACTCCTTGGCATAGTCTTCGTCAACGTGCAGCGGATCGTAGTCGCTAGTCAGATCGGCGAATTGAGCGACATCAGCTTCCGTAATTTGCCGTTCTTCGCTGGTCCACTCATCACCGATGGACAAGTCTTCGTAAAAAAGTAGCTCGGCCATCCGCCTGGTCTTCCTTTTCTTGGCAACGAAAGTTGGCAACGCAGGTGCTCCGAATGGACACCAAATCTTGTTTCGCGCAGTTGGAATGCACAAATACATGCCTCGCCAAACGGTTTCACAGGATAGTCGAAGGAAAGTCCAACGGCAAAAGGGAGCTAGCTTGATTTCGCTGGTTTCGAGTTGTTCGTTGGTTGCCCAATAGAAAAAGCTTTTCCAGTGCGCCAGCCTTGGTTGTTTTAAACCTGGTTGTATTTGGGCAACCCCGAACTGAGTTGGTTTGTTCGCTGTTAGGCGTTTGGGGAGAACACTGAAGTGCCCCGAACTTCAGACGAGCGGTTCCGAAACTCAATGGATGTACAACGGGCGTAACGGTCTGGGCCGGCCGCTTCACTAGGTGCTCCGAAGTTGCTCTGTTTTTCCGGCGAGTGTAAGTAGAAAAAGCAAAATTCGGCTTTGTAACGGGACCCGGTTCGAGTTAACACGAATTGACCAGCGCGCTTACCCCGGTAGACTGATGTCGAGTGAGAACTTGAGGATTTTCCATTCCCTTGTTCTCGCGAATACCTCGAGGCGAACCATCTAAGGAATAGAAACATGAAACGATTCGTAGCCATCTCTGTTGTCGGGCTTGCCAGCCTAATTCTCACCGCCAGCGTTTACGCTCACTGCCAAGTGCCATGCGGTGTGTACGGTGACCAGCGACGCTTCGAGACGATGCTAGAAGACACTGCGACCATCAAGAAGGGAATGATGCAAATCAAGGAGTTGGCTTCGAAGTCAGATGCTCTCTCCAAGAATCAGCTTTCTCGTTGGGTTGCCACAAAAGAAGCTCATGCGTCCAACACGCAAAAGATCATCGCCGAGTACTTTATGACTCAGCGAATCAAGCCAACTGGTGACGGCTACATGAAGAAGTTGCCTGCGGCACACGCGGTGATGGTTGCTGCGATGAAATGCAAGCAGACGGTCGATCCAGCAAACGCAGATGCATTGCAGAAGTCGATCCTTAAGTTCTACGAAGCGTACGAAGGCAAGAAGCCAACGTTTGCGCATTCTCACTAAGTGAGGACTCTCACTAAGTGAGCATTCCGCTTGTTGCCAACCCGTTGTGGCAACAAGCGTTTGTGTTGTTGGTTTCGTTGCTCAACCAGAGCCGTAGCAACAACCGAAGATTCAACGGACAAGTTGCCTAGCCGGTTCGGGCGAGATCACGCTCGCTCCGAACCGATCTTTTGGACGATTTAGCGGAACAAGGATAGAACCAGCTTATGAATTATCCAAAGTTGCCAGAAAAGACGCGGCCAAAACCTCGCAAGTCGAACATCTTCTTCTTGTTCGTTTTGTGCTTCATGGCCTGCTTCTTGTTTATGCAGTACAAGAATGCCTCCGCCAGAGCCAACGCTTACGGTGGGGCGGCGTCGGTGCCGGAGATCGTAATTCCGGACATATCTAACGACGGGCCTGTGTCGACCGAGTCACCCATTGGTGACGCCAGCGCGAAGGTCGATTCGGCAGAGTTACCCCGTGGTCTAAATGGTCTGCCTGTTGGTTCTGCGCCGGACACGAACGACTGGGAGATCGAGGAAGTCGAAACAGAGAAGAGTCCAACCGAAGTAGTGATTGGTTCTTCGAAGGGTGTTTCGGATTCCAAAGTATCATCCGGTGACTGGTCGTTGGAAGTCGCGGAGTCTCAGCCATCCGATACCAAGCCGACGGCTCCAAATGTGGAGCCGGAACTGAAAACGACCACCAAGGATGACTGGGAAGTCAGCGAGGTCGAGACTGAATCGTTTGAATTCGAACCGACGCCATAGAACGCCGGTAAGTTCTGGATCGGATTCAGTGGATCATTTCCGAAGCCGCTGCAGCGTCTCCGTCACGACAGCCTCTGTGTCTGGCGTGGCTCCGACGTATGCGGCTTCGATTTGTTCTTCATAGGCGAGTGCCTTCTCGCCCATTGCCTCAAAGATCTCCAGAAAAATCTGCCGCATGCTTTGGTCTTCACTTTGCAAGCGGTCTGCCAGTTTGTCGGCAACAGGCCAAGCCGCCGGTCCGAATTCCTTCAGGATTTCGAACACGCGACTGTCATAGGTTGGATGGTCGATAAGGTTCATCAGCAGTTCCAAGCTACGATCCGCTTCGCCGGTGATCTGCCACAAGGTGCGGGCCGCTTCGGGTTTTTGTGAGAACTCAGGGTCTTCCATCAGGTCTGTTACAAAATCGGCTTCCTTCTTGGCATGTTTACCTAGTCGGCCGAGAGCGATCAGGCCGCGTTCTTGTGAAAACGCGTTGGGCTCTTGGATCATCTTCTTGAAGAGTTCGACGGAATCGATACCCTCGACGGGCCCAATTGCTCCCAAGCACATCGCGGCAAGCGTGCGAGTGGAAAGCATATTGCCTTGCTTCTCCATCAGCTTCAGCAGCTTGGGTGCTGCCGCCATGGATTTTGCGCCGTGGTTCGATAGATTGCGGCACGCGATAACTTTGATGTTGAAGTCGGCGTGGTCCAGGTTTTGAATGAAATCGGGAATCGCCTCAGCGGCCGCGTCACCAAACTGCTCGAGCGTGAACATGGTTGCCCACCGTCGCGTCTCGGGGCCGAAACGCAGGATTTCAATGAATGCCGGCGTGGTTGACTTCGCCTTTTCGCCCATCCCAGCGATGGCGGCGGAAACTCCGTAGTACTTGATGCGGTCGCCCAGTTCCGCCTGGTATTCTTGGTTTTCATTTTTTGAAATGGTGACTTCGAACGTCGACGGAATTGCCATCATCAGTGGATCTAAAGCAATCTCGGGACCCAGCTTTGAAAGTGCTTTGCTGACCGGTACCCAAACGCTCTCCAAACTGACGGTTTGTTCTGCGTCGCTCAGCAATTCAATCAATTTCGGGACGGCTGGTTTCGCATCTTCACCGAAGAGCCCAATGGTCGTGGCGGCACGCGCTCTGATGTCGGGGTAGCTGCTGTCGAGTTGTTCGATCAACAGCCGGACGATCTCTTTTCGATCATCGGCGTCTGCGCCTCGGGGCGAGATGGTGTTGAGCAGTCCATAGCGTGTGTTTGCGTCGGCTTGCTCTGCCTTCTGCATGATTTCGAGCGCCGTCAATTTAGGCTCATCTGCAGTTTTCGTGTCCGTCGGTGTGTCGGTGGAATCTTGAGCGATCACACGCGATGGGACCGAGACGAAACTAGAGCCAATCGTGGCTGCAAGAAGTAAGCAAAAGGTTGGTTTGCGAAAGTTCATAAAGTCGCGTTGCTATTTCGCGGCTTTGGGCTTCACTCGATATTCCAAAACGTGCCGCATGCCGTTTCGTTCAATCTCCGACTCGATTCGCATTTCACCCAGCAGGTTGTCGAACTTAACGTCCTCCGGCGAATTCGAAAACTCCCGTCGAGACCACCGCTGCTGACGATGCAAAAAGCTGAGTTCGATCGAATCAAGCTTATTTACACAGGACAACAGCATATAGGACGGACGCTGGTCCGGCAGGTGCCACAGACGAATTTCGCCCGCTTGGTCGCCGGTGAAAATCAGATTTTCTTCCGGCAGCTTGCACAGACACGTGATGGGGGACGTGTGCTCGGCGTAAACGAAGTGCTCGTAGGCATCCTGTTCACGCAGTTTCGTTTCGTCGAAGTAGCGGACAATGTTTGACTCAACGTAGCAAGCTGCACTTGGAAGATCGGAGCCGAGAGTGATAAGGTCCGTGAGATCCGATGCGGACCGGTTTTGTTCCGCAGCATGAGGCGGCTGCTTCCCGATTTCTGACTCCGCTGGTCTCGGCACTTCTTCGGATGGTTGGTAAGTACTTCCGTCCGCGATCGACACGTACGCAGTCTTGTCGTTGTGGCTTAGCTCGACATACGTCCCACGTTGCTTGAAGTTGCTGGGGGCGGATCCGTGGTCCTCCGTGGTGGTGACCCAATTGGTGTTCCCCTTGGGTAATTGAATACAAGCTAAATTGCCAGACTCGTCCAGGCAGATGATCTTGTTTTGTCCGGGCACAATTTCGATTTGCTTGAGCGGACTGTCGAAGAGACAAACGCTGATGACCCGTGATTGGTTTGGCAGATCACGGATGCTTACCGATGCGTCTGAACTTCCGCAAATCAATTGCGACGTTGGCTCATGGTACGTGACCTGAGTAATCGAATCGTCGTGGACTTGGAAAAGTGGAATCTCTTTCGTTGGCTCGATGTTGCTACTGACACAATTCATCGCCGCCAATGCGGAGGCCGAGATGTGGTTGCTGGTTGACTTGTTGCCGGTCGATAACAGGCCAGCAGCCGGGTTGATAGTTTGGTATAGCAATACGCCAAGTAAGAGAGTTGCCAAGCAACCCGCGAGCACTCGCAACTTGCCGCTGATGGCGGAAGAGGGAACACGTTCTAGTTCCACTTCGCTGGTGATCGAGTCTTTGCCTTCGTGGCTGATATCCGGGACTGATTTGTGTGCTTTTGCTGCTAGTTGGACTAGGTCGGACCGGTTACAGAAGGGGGCCAATTGCTCGACAACATCGGTCAGCGACTCGCAACGCTTGGCGGGATCTGCGGCAAGCATCTGTAGCAGGAGACGCGTGACAGGAGGCGGCAGGATGCTTTTCAACGCTTCTAGTTTCGGCGTTCGTGAGACCATCAGAGCTGCGGTTCTGCGACGCTCTGGTGGTTCACCTAACAGCAGAAAGTGTAGTGTGCACGCTAAGCCATAGATGTCCGCCCGGCGATCAACATCCTCTGCACGAAGTTGCTCGGGCGCCATGAAATCCAACGATCCCATCGCCTGCTGGGTGGAAGTTAGCGAGCGATGTTGATCCGTAAAACGTGCGAGTCCCAGATCCATCAACTTTACGGAACCATCCTTCTGCAACATGATGTTGGATGGTTTGACATCGCGATGAATCAAGTTCTGTTCATGGGCATAGTTCAGCGCTTCCGCAGCTCGGCGGCAGATCTCACACGCCTCTGCCAATGGAATGGGCCCCAGCACGTCGACGATCTGGCGTAGGTCCGCTCCGTCAACAAGTTCCATGACTAGATACTGCACGCCGTTATGTTCGCCGGCGTCTAATGCGCGGACGATTCCAGGGTGCTGCAGCTTGCCGACGATGGTCATTTCCTGTTCGAATCGTCGCTGAGCCTCTCGATCGCCGGAACGACGTAGCGAAAGAACTTTCAGCGCTACGTCGCGATTTAGACGGCTGTGGCGTGCGAGGAATACCGCTCCCATACCACCTTCGCCAATGGGACGAATGATCTCGTAGTCGCGTACTTTGGTTCCCTGTAGCAGGTGCTGCTTGGGAGGTTCCGCGGCTACGTCGCCCGTCGGTAACTCCGATTGAATGTAGATCTCGGCTCGATCGATCATTCGCTCGCATTCATTCGGAACGGTATGAGCGATCTGGCTATCGCCGTTCTGACTCAGTGCCGAAGTGAATGCGTCGGAATGGCTGTCGACGGCGTCCACGATGCCGTGACATACCTCGCAAGTTTCCGCGTGATCCAACAGCGTATCGGCTCGCGCGGGGGCAACCTTTCCCAACAAGCAATCGATCAACTCTTCTCTTGTGGGGCACTGCATGAATTCTGCTGCGTGGTCCTGACTATCTATTTCGCTCTGTTTCCTATTTCACACCAACGGTCTTCAAAGGTGAAACGGAGATGCGTGACACTGACTTGCCGAAGTGTCTGGCCGCTTTGCGCGAACTGAGTGTGCAAAAACTAGTGCCGCAGAGCATTTATACGCAAATTAGCTTTCACCTCCTTGAGAGGGGAGGCTGCCTACCCATTTTACAGCAACAGCGATGAAGAACGATGCGAGTTTGGGCGACGAGAGGTGCTGGAGAGAACTCCAACCGCTGAAAAAAGGCACCCGCGCCGCCAGTAGCCGGCGCGGATGCTACAGGGCTGTCGGACGCTGCAATTCCGACATTACCTTCACGTTGTCAAAAAACGTGGATTGATCAAGGATTTGGTGTGACAACGCGTATTAGCCAATCCGCCGATGTTGGGACGAGACGGGCGATTTGCGATAAAATGCGGCAGTCGTTTATCGACAGGGGCTTAGGAAAAGGAGGCTGTCTTGAATTCACTGGCGAAAATCTGCCTAGTGGCATGGTTCGGATCTTTCGTTGTACCTGCGGTCGCACAGGATTTCGTGGTGCCGATTGCCGCGAACTCACCGCACGTCTTCATGGGGATTACATCGGAGAGAGATTCGGACGATGCGAACTTTTTCTCGATCCCTAACTCTCCCCCGCGAGAAGACTTCTTGCCTGAAAACGGCAGTAGCCATTTCGAAGTGGCTGTGTTTGATACAGGTTCGCCCGCAACGATCATCGCGCACGATTCGTTCTTGGAATTTGGAATCGCACAGGTTGGTCGACAGGGACAAAACATTACCCCGCTTGGCGGGGCCGGCGGACCTACCGTCGATGCGATCAACAGCGACCCAGTCGGAGTCTATGCGATAGGGCTGGACGGCTTGCTGACGCGAGTTCTGCCGGATGGCGAAGTTCAGTCGATTGTGAACACGAACGAAATGCGTGGCACGATCAATGATTCGGTTCTGTATGGAGACACCGGTACGACGATTCCCAATCTAATTGGGACGACAACGGCATCGCACTACTCGACGCGAATCGACTACAGCGATCCGCAGATCATCGAATATGACGGTGAGACGTATCGATCGCCTGCCGTGCAGTTGTCCGATTTGGGCGACTTCGGAGTTCGACCGTCACGTCGGATCCAAATGAACATGAAGACCGGCGCGTTGGGACTGCCCGCTTTCCTGCCTGATTTGGCCGGGATCACCAACAACATCGACGACCTGGGGAACAACCCTTCGACACCCACGATTGCCGGTTCGTTTTGGTTGACTTTGAACGTCACTAACAACGGCCAAAGTCGCGATCGATTGGAGGCCATCTTTGATACGGGGGCTCAAGGTAGCATCGTTTCCGAACAGGTCGCGGCCGAGATGGGATTTGACGTAGAGCAAGACGAGCCGGATTTCCTTGTTCGGCTCGCTGGTGTTACGGGAGAATCAGAAGAAGTCAAAGGCTTCTATGCCGATGAGATCGTCATTCCGGGGACCGACGGCGGTTTGGTATTGAAGGACGTCCCATTGATCGTCTTCAACTTGCAGGATCCCAGTAGCGAAGCCGGTAATACACTGGACGCCCTGATCGGAATGAACCTGTTTGCAAATCGCGATTTGTTGTTGAACCCAGAGCCCGGTAATGCGTTCCTAGGCGTCAGTGATCCAACAGTGATTGTGCATGATTGGACTGCTCAGACTGCGGAGGCTCGTTGGAGTGATTTTCGCAATTGGTCTGATCCAGGTATCCCCGCGATTGATTGGTACGCCAATGTGCGGAATCAAACGGACGCCCCACAGATTGCGAATGTCGAGGAAGACTCGACGATTGGAACCTTCGTGTCCTCGGCGAACGTCGACAACCCCGACGCGACGATGACTACGGTCATCAAGGCTGATAAGACGCTGACGCTGTTTGGAAGTGCGATACTGCAAGACGGAGCCACCATCCATCTGGAAGACGGTGCAACTTTGTCACCGTTAGCTGTGGAACTTCGCGGCGGTTCGCTGAGTGGCAGCGGAGTGGTCGAGGGGGAAGTTCTCAGCCAAGGACAGTTGATTCCTGGCGGCAAGGGAGAGATTGGCACGCTGACGTTTCCTGGCAGCTTGGATCAATTGTCGCGCGGCACCACCGAAATCGACATCAGTGCTGACGGGCATGATCAGATTGTTGTCGAAGGCGCGATGAGCGTTAACGGAAAGTTGCATCTGTCCACAAGCGATGACTACGTGCAGCCCGCAGCAGGCGAAACGGATTCGTTCACTGTCATTACGACTGAAAATGGCATCTTGGAAGCCTTTGATGAAGTCGTCTTCAACGGCGTATTAATGGAAGGCGAGTATCTGCTTTCTTCGGATCGGACGTCGTTCCGTGATCATATCGAGGATGGACAGTTTGTGTCTTTGACCTATCCAAGTCGTGAAAGTGTGCAGATCGACAACTACCAGGCTGAGCCCGGTGATGTTGACGGAAATGGAGTCGTCGAATTTGAAGACTTCATTATTCTCTCCACGAATTTCGGCACCAATCAACCTTGGACCGGTGGCGACTTTGATGGCGACGGATTGGTAGCATTCGCTGACTTTTTAAAAGTGTCGACGAACTTCCAAGGGATTGCCCCCGGAGCCCAAAGCGTGCCCGAACCATCGTGTGGACCGTTACTCTGCCTCGGCATGTTCTTGATGCTCGGGAGCCGACGCAGACGAGTCTGACCCGATTGCCAGCCATATCAATCGGTTGCCGTAGGCCATCGATTCATTTCATTGCAATAGCGAGCCAATTCCGGCTCGCTATTGTTTTCTATAAGATGGGAGCGAACTGAACGATGCGCGATCTTCGAACGCCCAACGCCAACATGGATAGCATGAATCCCAACGCCGCAAAACGTATCGACGACTTAGAGGCTTCGATTGCTCACCAGCAACGCGAGTACGAACTGCTAAACCAGGTCGTGATTGAGCAGGCAGACTTGATCGACAAGTTGAAGCGTCGGGTGGACGCTATGGAGGCTTCGTTGAAGTCGGTGGAAAGTCGGCTCCCCGAAGACGTTGATTTGGTCGATGAGAAGCCGCCTCACTACTAGCATTCTAAATCTGCGTCAGTAGCAGCTTGCCAATTAGTCCGGCCAGACTTCTAAAACCAGGTGCAACTGACGATGCTGAGCTTCGCCTTTCCCCTGCATCGGACGCACGCTGGCTCCACCGACTAAGACCGGTTGGTTGGTCGGCAGCCGCAGCGTCGTTTTGAACTGTTGAACGACGTTGTCCACTTTATCCAGTTTTGTGACCCCGTTGAAATCGTGCTGGTCTGGCGCCGCGTTTGGGTGAACTACGTCGCTGTGAACGTCCACTACTGCAGTATTCGTCTTGGGATCGAGCACTGCGCTGACCTGCAACATGCAGCCCTCGGTTTGAGTCGACGTGACCGGTTGGTAACCAATTGCCGCATCGCCAGATGGTCCCAATTGGGCCAAAACGTGTTTGGGTAGATCAGCAACGATCGCTTCACTGGTTTCGAGGCCTGCTGGATTCGGACTCGTTTCGAGTTGTCCGACGACAGGAATGACGCCGTTCACGGTACTTCGCTCATTGCCGGCGACCAAGTAAACGGTCTGGCCATCGAAGCATGATATCTGAGCCATAGCGCCTTGCTTGGCGACACGCTCGACGAGCTTCTTCCGATCTAACGTCCGGTGATCGATGAGCATCGAACTGATATCTTCGGTCGCCACCCAATAGGCTCGAATCGTCAACGAGTTCACGGTGGCTCCTTGCTTGCGAAGGTTGTCGAGCAGTTGCCCAATCTGTTGATGGCACTCAGCACTCTGGGAGACAACCAACAGCCCCGCGGCGTAGCTGATGTGTCCGGACCCACCGACGGAATCCCACGAATCGGGCTGAATGTTGGAGCCAATGATTTCCAACACGTCGTCTACGGTCAGTCGAAGTGCAATCCCATCCCGTCGCGAGGGTTTCTTTGGGGCCGACGTATCGGCCCCAAAGTCGTCCATTTGTCCTAGATAGCTCCGCTCTGCCACTGAGAACAATCCGTTCGTGCCCGACGTATTGATTGGACGCTCGAGACCGTAGTCTTTGGGCTGCAGGACGAGATCGGCGATTCGATACGTTCTGACTTCATTGTTCTGTCCCGGTTCATCCCCTCGCGCGTGCCCCAGGCTGGCGAAGATGGTGGCTAGTGTGAGTGCCACCGTGACGTGTTTTGCTTGCAACATTTCTGTTCCCCTGATCTGCGATGTGCGGACTTACGTAGTCCTCATCCTTCCGCTGCCGAGAGTCGGCACAAAGAACAACGTCGGGTTGTGACAGGTAACGGACGCAAACGTGGATTGCTCTAGCAAGTCTTAAGTTGTCCATGACTTGGGAGCCATTTGACATCCGAGCAAAACGCAATCACTTGGAATGTCGAACGACGTAGGCAATAAACCGAGCTGCAGAACGAATCGTTCGAGGTCAAATACCCGTGTGGGGATGGGGCAAAGGAGTTGGTGGTGAGTTGAGAGGTCTAGTGGATTGAGAGGTCTAGTGAAATCTTTTGAA